>CAZMLU010000046.1:0-12639 GCA_964567295.1 uncultured Desulfovibrionaceae bacterium | reverse complement strand
ATAATCAAAAATCGAAACAATTTTCTTGCCACCTATGATTCTAACTGTTATACTTAATAAGTTACGGTATTTTTAAGGAGAGGATATTAAAATGCAGGAAATAAGAAATATTGCCATAATTGCCCATGTAGATCATGGTAAAACCACCCTGGTGGATGTGATGCTAAAACAGAGCGGCACCTTTCGCTTGAATGAAGTAGTTAATGAACGGGTCATGGATTCCATGAATCTGGAAAGAGAACGCGGCATAACCATCCTGGCCAAAAACACCTCTGTTTTTTATAAGGGAATTAAAATTAATATTGTTGATACCCCAGGCCATGCTGATTTTGGAGGAGAGGTTGAACGAGCCTTGAGCATGGTTAACGGAGTCTTATTGGTGGTGGATTCCTTCGAAGGACCTATGCCCCAAACAAAATTCGTGCTGCGTAAAGCATTGGAAAAAAATCTGAGACCGGTTGTTGTAGTAAATAAGATCGATCGATCTGACGCTCGACCTCACGAAGTAATCGATGAGGTTTTTGATTTATTTCTGGAACTAGGAGCTAACGATGAGCAGCTGGATTTTCCTATTATCTACACTTCTGCACGAGACGGTCTGGCTCGAAAAGAAATAGAATATGAATCAACAACCCTGGAACCTCTCTTTGAGACTATTATCAGGTATGTTCCACCTCCAGATGTCACGATAAAAGGACTTTTCCAGATGCTAGTGACCAACCTGGAACATGATAATTACCTGGGTAAATATGCTATCGGCCGCGTGAATCGGGGCTCTGCTATCTCTGGTCAATCTGTTGCCGTTATTGGATACAATGGTCAGGTTAGGCGAGGTAAAATAGCCAAACTTTTCAGCTACCAGGGGCTAAAAAAAGTAGAGGTCCCTGAAGCATTAGCCGGCGATATTATTGCTATCGCAGGGCTTGAAAAAGTTAATATAGGGGAAACCCTGACTGATATTAACTCAACTGAACAGCTCCCAGTAATTACTATTGACGAACCTACTCTTTCCATTACTTTTGTGGTTAATAATAGCCCCTTTGCTGGTCAGGAAGGTGATTATGTTACCTCCCGTAAACTTCGGGGACGCCTGTATAGAGAATTAGAATCCAACGTAAGCCTGCGTGTTGAAGACACTGAAACTGCCGATGCCTGGATCGTCTCAGGGCGAGGAGAGCTTCATCTCTCCATCCTCATCGAGACTATGCGCAGAGAAGGATACGAAATGCAGGTTTCAAAGCCAGAGGTTATTTATAAAAAAATAGAAGGCCAGCTCATGGAGCCCATGGAGCTGCTCACTCTGGATATCCCTGAAGATGCTCGGGCCGCAATTATGGAAAACCTTGGCAAGCGAAAGGGAGAATTAATTAACATAGGCGAAAGCGAACTTAACCAGGTTCGCATGGATTATAAGGTCCCTGCCAGGGGATTAATCGGCTTTCGCTCTGAATTTCTTACCGATACCAAGGGTCGTGGAGTAATGAACCACACCTTTAGTGGTTACGAACCCTATAAAGGAGACTTTAAAAGTAGACACCAGGGAGCACTGATTGCTTTTGAAGCGGGTGAGTCGGTCACATATGGCATGCTTCAGTTTGAAGATAGAGGAACACTTTTTATTAAACCGGGAACAAGGGTTTATGAAGGAATGATCGTGGGGCAACATAACCGGGACATAGACCTGGAGATAAATATATGCAAACGCAAGCAGTTAACAAACGTGCGGGCCAGCGGTTCGGACGATACACTTCGGCTGAAAGAGCCTTTTCTTCTTACCTTGGAAGAGGCGATCGAATTTATTAATGAAGATGAATACGTGGAAATAACCCCTAAAAACATCAGGTTGCGTAAAAAAATTCTGGGTAAACAGGAACGGGCAAGGGCCAACAAACATTCTGACAAGCCTAACAAAGCTAATTGTAGTTAAGTGGTATGCATTATATAGTACCTATTTAATTTTATAATAGGTACTATATAATGCATAATTTATTTTTCATCGTTAGATATATAGCACCTTGTTTCCGCAAGTTTCTAAGAAACGTTCAAAATCCTGATAAGTTATGGTTAAAGTGGCGGTGTTAACATTGGGATGAAAATTAATTTGTTTTTTGTTTTTTAGTTTTTTGTCAAGAACTACTTCTACCTGGTTTTCTTCATCATTTATTAAACCAAATGGTGATACCGCGCCCTTTTCCAGATTAAGGTATTTTGCAAGTCTATTATCAGAAGCAAAGCTAAGTTTTCCTGCTCCAAGCTTCCCGGATATTGCCCCTAAATCTGCCGCCTGGTTTTTCTCCATCACTACCAGAAAATGACGCTTACCCTTATTATCCCGCAGAAACAAATTTTTAGTATGTGCCCCCTCTATCTCTTTCCAATAGGTTTCCGCCTCTTCTACAGTGTGGACCGGGGGATGTTGATGTACTTCATAGGGAATATCAAGCTTTTCTAAAAAGCTAAATATCTTCTCTTGCTTTTTATTGTTAGACATTTGCTCATCTCCTTTTAAAGCTCAATAAATATTTATGCGGTGCCGGAAATATAGAATTAATTTACCGGCACCGCACTTATTATACTAATTCTGATTCATAATTAAATAAATTACTTGTTATTTTTGCTTTGTTCCATCTTTTTATCTGCTTTTTCTATTATTTTTTTCATATTCTTTTCCACATCTTCCGGCAAGGGTTCCGGTTCATAAGTATCCAAGATATTGTCCAAGTTTTTCTTTATATGATCGTTTATAGTGTTCTTGCCCTGAGCTTTCCAGGTTTCAACATTATGCCGATCTAGCAACTTTGGAAAATAAAACTCGTTTTTATAGTGCTCAAAAGTATGGGCGCTAGTCAAAAAATTACCTCCCGGCCCTACTTGATCAATTAAATTGGCAGCCAGGTGATTCTCATCTACGGTAATTCCTTTGCCCAGATGCTTTACCATACCAATAATCTCATTACAAAGTACCAGCATCTCTAACGAACCGTTCAGACCACTGTCCAAATAGCCAATGTCATGAACCAAGCTGGCCCCTGATAAAAAGGCAGTCTCAATAGATATTTGTGCTTCTATGGCAGCCTGTTCATCGAGAACTCTTGAATCACTGCACCCTGCTGTAGAAAACATGGGCAGATCGAGGTACTTGGAGACATCGGTTAAAGCAGCTGAAGATAAACTCATTTCAGGGGCTCCGTAACAGTAGTTAGAAGTTTTCATATCCATGATAGTTACTACGCCACCCATAATAAAAGGCATTCCCGGCTTTTTAAGATGGCTTAAGACCAGCCCCTGCAAACTCTCTGCTAAGGTTTGGATGAGCATCCCGGCTATACTCGCTGGCGCAGTAGCCCCGGCACTGGGGCACGGGGTATAAATAGCAGGGATAGACTTTTCTGCACAGAACAGGAGCTTTTCCAGGCATTCGTTGCTGTGCGCCAAAGGTGAACTTGGCTCTATATATACAGCAAATCTAGGGTTTAACCGAAATTCGTCCTCAGTACCTGTAATGAGAAGCTCCATCTGATAGAGATCATTGAGCCCCTCTCTATCCACCGCAGTTACCACAAGAGGCTTTTTGGTGCCTCTAACCATAGAGAAAAACTGATGACGGTCATATACTTCATTATGAGGAACATCAGAAGCAAGTCCCAAAGACATGAAAAAATCAAGATTAGGAAGAGAGTCTACTACACGCGCTGCATCATAAATATCTTCACGGGTATAGCGCCTACGTTCTCCACTTTTGCGGTCATAAATAAAAGGGCAATCCGATCCCGTTCCAAAATACACTTGATTTTTTCCAAGGTGGACATTGCGCTCGCCGTCCCTGGAGCATAAGGTAACTTTATTGGGAGCATCGTTTAATGCCTGGATGGTCATCCAAGAAGGAATTTTTACCAGGTTGTCATCAGTTACCTGGGCATCGCTATTTCTAAACAGCTCAAGTGCTTCTTCATTGAAAAACCTTCCTCCAACTCTTTCCATGACCTCCAGGGCACCCTTGAAAATCATCTCCCGTTCATCTTGTGAAAGTACCGAAAACTGTGGGGTGCTGTTGTGTACCTGATTAACTTGCATTTTGATCTACCTCATTTATAAAGTTCTTTGTTATTTCCATAGCAGCTGTTGCACTGGGGCCATAAGCATCTACACCGTTTTCGTCGCAAAAAGCCTTATCAATCACCGCACCCCCGGCCATGATTTTAACGGTATCCCTTAGCCCGGCTTCCTTCAAAGCTTCAATGGTCTCAGCAATTTTAGGCGAAGTAGTAGTAAGCAAAGCTGACATACCAACCACTTGTGGTTTTTCCTTTTTTACTGCCTCTACAAAGCTTTTTGGCGGCTGGTCTATACCTATATCTACCACTTTAAAGCCTGCACCTTCCAACATTAAACTTACCAGGTTTTTACCAATATCATGCATATCACCTTCTACTGTCCCCAATACTACAGTGCCTTTCGCGTAATTGGCAGTATCATTAGATGAAACCAATTTGGGTCTTAATATATCCATAACTTCGTGCATGACCTTGGCAGATTTCAATACCTCTGGGATATACATATCATAATTTTTAAATCTCTCTCCCACAACTTCCATGCCGGCCAGAACCCCTTCATCCAGAAGTTGCTGAGGTGTTATTCCGTCTTCCAAGCCCTCCTGGGCCAACTCTCTTACACCTTCTACATCTCCGTCTATTACAGCTTGAGAAATTTTCTTCAGAATCATAAACTACTCCTCCTTAATTGTTTTTTGAGATTTTTTTACCTTTACAAAACAACTTTTACTTTTTTGTTTTTTTCCGGGCGACTCTTTCTTCTGCTTCCTTCAAAATCTTTTCGATTTCTTTTTTGGCACTTTCAGGCACTTCAGGCCCTTTATGGTTTTCCAGTAGATACCGGGTCTTTTCTTTTACTTTATCTCCCAGAGTTCGAGCTCCTGCGCTCTTCCATTCTTCATAAGGCAAGCGGTTAAGCAGTTCAGGTTCCCACATTTCAGTGCGGAAAGTCCTATTAGTATGCTCGTGAAGAAGGTAATGGCCTTGCGGACCGACTTTCTCAATTACATCTATGGCCATGGAATCTTCATTAACATCTACTCCGCGTGTGATGCGAAAAGCCATTCCCAACACCTCATTATTCATTACTACATTAAATAGATTTCCTGTCAAGCCCGATTCTGAATAACCTGTATCGTGTATAATATTTCCTCCGCTTAAAACAGCGGTGTAGTTAGACATGGCCCCCTCAAGAGCAGCCTGGGGCTCAGTAATCTTGGCATCAGTACATCCACCTGTAGAAAAAACGGGAATATCCAGGTACTTGCCTATGTCAGTAATTCCTGAACACATGATACTCAACTCGGGACCGCCATAGATATAGGTGCTGGTGAGCATATCCATCACTGTCAAAACTCCACCCATGATAAAGGGTGCACCTCTACGCTTTAACTGGGCGATTACTAACCCGGTCATAGATTCCACGGCAGCATTGGTTATAACACCGGCAAAGGTAGCAGGTTCGGTTCCTCCTCCCATGCAGCATGGAGTATAGATGGCAGGTATGTGCTTTTCCGCACAAAAAAGGACCTTATCCACGGATTCCTCGTTACTGACCAGCGGGGGAATAGGCTCCATGTAAAACATAAAATTAGGTTTGCGCTGGAACTCTTCTTCTCCACCCGCCATAGCCACAGCTACTTTGTATATACTTTCACAGCTATCACGGTTAAATGACCAAGCCGCAATGGGTTTGGTTGTGTTCGTAATAAGCTCTACAAATTCGTATAGGTCAGCCAATTCTCCGGTAGTGTCACTTATGGAACCCAGACCTTCTACAAAAAGAATATTTGGCAGTGCATCACATACTCTTGCTACATCAGCCGAATCCTTTTTTAAAAAGGGTCTTCTCTCTTCTGTATAAGGGTCAATATAGTTGGGCATACTCGGACCTGTTCCCGGGTAAACTTCATTCCTCCTCAGCCTTAATAAATCAGAACCATCCCAGTGATGGACGACAAAATTATCCGGCACCAGTGATATTGCCTCTTTCACCAAGAAAGGGGGTATATACACCCTTACCCCATCAACTTGAGCGCCCGCTTTTTTCAACATGGCGCGAGCCTCTTCGTGATAAACATCTACTCCAGTGCGCTGCATAACTTCTAAAATGTTATGATATATCGCTTCACACTGGTCTTCTGATAAAACTTGAAACTGTGTAGTTTTGTTAGAACTCAAATTTGTTCTCATTTGCTCCTCCTTCTTTATAATTATTTATATTCCAGATAATTTCTGGTAATAAAGTTTGCAAAGTATATCAGGCAGCTACTTTCAACTATTTAAGTAATTTAGGAGGGAACTCTACAAAATGGGTATCCAATATACCATCCAAGACCTTAACTCTTTGAAGAAGCCCTGCTTGAATAGCATCATCTACCTGCAGAACCATAACTGCTTTGCCGCCGATAAATTCCCGTCCGACCTGCATGCTGGCTATGTTAATTCCTTCTTTGCCAAGCAGTGTGGCTATCTTGCCAATAATACCGGGTTTGTCTGTCAAAAGACATACCATCATATATTGGGATGGGCTTAAATCAATAGAATACTTTCCAATACGGACAACCCGCATATCATTATCATTGAATAGAGTAGCTGATATCGTATTAGTTTCTTCTCCTTCTTTTACTTTAAGGGTAATCAAACTGGCATAGTTTTCCACATTGGTAGAGCTGATTTCCTTGATATCAATGTCTCTCCTCTTAGCAATATAGGGGGCATTAACAAAATTAACTTCTTCTCCGACTATTAACTCAAGAAGACCTATAAGGCAAGAAGTAGTAAGAGGGGAGAACTTTTTGTTGGCTATTTCGCCCTGATAATAAAGTTCAATTTCATCCACGGATCCTCCATAAAGTTGTGTATAAAAGCTGCCCAATATATGCATCAAAGAAAGATATGGTTTTACTTCTTTAAGAGTCCCCGGCGGGGGCAAATCGGGAACGTTAACTGCCGATATCACAGGCTCCCCTTTAAGAACCTTTAAAGCCTCTTTGGCGACCTGTACGGCCACGTTAATCTGTGCCTCCTCAGTTGAAGCTGCAAGGTGCGGGGTAAGTACCACGTTTTCAAAACTTTTTAGAGGACTGTCGTTAAGAGGTTCCTCCTCAAAAACATCTAGTGCTGCCCCGGCCACCTTTCCTTCTTGCAGAGCTTCTGCAAGTGCCGCCTCATCTATGAGTCCACCCCGGGCACAATTAATGATACGTGCGCCAGGTTTAACCTGATCAAGCTCTTCTTTACCAATAAAGTGATAAACTGAAGAGGTGATTGGCATATGAAGGCTTATAAAGTCAGCTTCTTGCAGCAACTCAGTTTTATTTACCAATTTTATATCCATTTTGGAGGCACTTTTAGCCGAAATATATGGATCATATGCTATGATTTTCATACCCATTGCTTTGGTACGTCTAGCCACCTCGCTTCCGATACGACCAATGCCAAACAAACCCAGAGTTTTGGTGTTTAGTTCCACACCGGTAAAACGTTTACGTTCCCATTCTCCCTGCTTAACTGAGTTGTTGCCAGCAGGAATGTTTCGCGCCAATGTTGCCAACATCGCTATGGTATGCTCTGCGGCAGAAATGGTGTTCCCATCCGGGGAATTAATTACCATAATACCCTTTTCAGTCGCTTTTTCCACATCAATATTGTCAACTCCCACACCAGCCCGTCCGATAACCTGCAGATTTATCCCTTTTTCAATAAGAGCTTCGGTTACGTCGGTGCCGCTACGAACAATCAAGGCATGGTAATCACCGATAATCTCTTCAAGAGCATTCTCGTCTAAATCAGTTACTATATCGACTGAAGCTTCCTCCTGTAAAAGCTCTAATCCCTCTTTAGAAAGTGGATCACTTACCAATATTTTTATCAATGAGATCACCTCGTGCAACAAGTGCACCATATATTTTTAAATAAATTTAACGTAATTCACCTACAAAAAGACCCCATCCTATTTTATCTTCAGAAGCTTTTTCCACCCAAAACTTCAGGCCATTTAAGGCATTATCAATGATTTCAGCTGGAATCCCCCTGCTGTTTATAAGATAGTCCCTTTTGCTTAAAACATTATCATGGACTGCCTGGTAAGACTTGCCCAAGTTTTTGCTTCCTAAATCCTGTACCTCTTTGATAGTAAATCCAGCTTCTTTAAGTAGTTCTTCGTATTCTTCAAATTTAGCCAAATGCGGTACTTTTACACGAGAATATATTCTTTGTGCTTCTTCTCTGCCTAATGTGCTTTTTTCAAGGATATCTGAAAAAACAAACCTTCCATTATCTTTTAACACCCTGGCACATTCTTTAACAAGTTTCCCTTTGTCCGGGCTGTGTAACATGGAATCCTGGCTAACCATACTGTCAAACTGGTTATTGGAAAAAGGCATTTTGTTAAAATCGCCATCTATTACCTCGATTTTTTCTGCAAGTCCTTCTTCCTGATTTTTATGCCTGGCATATTCGTTTTCTTTTTCCGAGATATTTAAAGCTATTACCTTATCACAGACAGTATTCCGTGCTAAATAACGTGGAAGACCGCAAAAGCCGCTTCCAATATCCAGTACAACATTACTATCTTTTATATCTAACTTGTTAGCCAGGTTTTCATTGGCTTTTTGAGCTGCTTCAAAAAAATCATCCGTATTGTCAAAAAGGCCCAGATGATGATTCTCACCTCCCCAACATTCTTTGTACATTTCATGGACCGCACTGTTGTAATACTCCCGCGCGGTTTCAACATAATCTCCCGATGACATATGTTATTTTCCTCCTTATTTTCAAATATTTGGTATCCCTAGTACGTACATAAAGTTTCAACCATGAGTAATATCCATTGTTGGCTATCTTGCTTATTAATCATTAGCCCTTATATTGTATGCGAAAACAGGGTTTTAATCAAACACGTCGCATTACCCTTATTTCCTCTATAATAATGAGTTATGGGATGAACTGATATCTCATGACTCGTTCTTAGAATCACTTCATAATAATAGATATAATTAGCTTATACTATTCGATGAAATCATTTATCTAATTAAAGGTTCCCTTTTAAACCAAGCTCATCCGCTGTTTTCTGCATTCCCTTTATAGTCTCTTCGATGATTTCGTTCAACTCCATCCCCAGAAGGTTCGCTCCTTCCTCAATAACCTCTCTCTTCACGCCCGCAGCAAAACCTTTCTGTTTCCACTTTTTTTTCACTGACTTTGTCGTTAGGTCCATAATACTCTTGCTTGGACGCATCAAAACCGTGGCCACGATCAATCCTGTAAGTTCATCTATAGCGTAAAGGATCTTTTCCATCCTTTCTTGCGGTTCGACATCAGCACAGATCTTCCATCCATGACTTTGAACCGCTCTGATATAGTCTTCTGGCCAACCTTCCTCTTCTAATAACTCACGCGTCTTCTGACAATGTTCATCAGGATATTTTTCATAATCTAAATCGTGTATCAATCCCACTACGCGCCACTTCTCGGGATCATCTTCGCCAAATTTTTCCGCAAAGTGAGCCATGACTCCTTCTACAGCAAGAGCATGGTTAATTAAAGCCTCATCCCGGTTGTGTTTATTAAGTAAGTTCCAGGCTTCTTCACGGGTTGGTTTTTTTTTATTCATCCGTTTTTTCACTCCTTTGCTTTGAGTTATTTGATGTTAGTTTATTCATTATTTCCATAATAAAATAATTTCTATAATATATCACCTAGTTCCTGCAGAATAAGTTGACATGCTTAGAAGAATGTTGCTATAATTTAACAAGGAAAGGGTAAAATACCTTAAAATAAACTAACCATGTGAGGAGGAGTTTTGAGGAATTATGAGTAATAAAAATGAAACTGTGGAATCTTGTAAGATAGATGCTGAATCTTTAACAGGGTACCGTGAGAAACTTCCAGAAATAGCGGAAAATATAATCGAAAGCTGTACTGATGAAGCCTGTTTTAACCATGTGGATTATGAACCCATCCCTTCCAGGGATGCTGTAATTAAAATTATAGACAAATTTTTCGAAATTCTGTTCCCTGGATATTTCAGCACCGAAAAAATTGATCCTATAAATTTAACTTATAACATGGGACAAAATATCACACAACTTTTCAACATGCTGGCAGAACAAGTCATCAATAGTTACCGTCATGATTGTTTTAGATTCAATCTAAGCTGCCAGGAATGTTATGATAAGGGACACGAGATCACTTTAAAAATGCTGGAAACTATTCCTTCCCTGCGAAGATTATTGGCGTTGGATGTGCGAGCTACTTATGACGGAGATCCTTCTGCTCAGAGCTATGATGAGATTGTTTTCAGCTTTCCCGGAATATACGCCATAACTGTTTACAGGTTGGCACATACACTCTTTGAGTTAGACGTTCCCCTACTTCCGAGAATCATGACGGAGTATGCACATAGCAAAACAGGAATTGATATACATCCTGGAGCACATATAGATGATAGCTTCGTCATCGACCACGGGACGGGAGTGGTTATCGGTGAAAGTACTACTATAGGTAAAAATGTGCGAATTTATCAGGGAGTAACCCTGGGAGCCTTATCACTTCCAAGAGATGCCGGGAATCAATTGCGGGGCGAAAAACGTCATCCTACGATTGAAGACGATGTCATTATTTATTCTGGAGCTACGATTCTCGGGGGTGATACAGTTATTGGGGCGAGGTCTGTTATTGGTGGTAATATCTGGATTACTGAGTCTGTTCCTGCAGATTCACGGGTGCTCATGGAAAAACCACGCCTGGTATTCAAATAGGTAACTATGAGCCCCCACTTTACCATAAGATTATAAAGGTTCCATGTGAGAAAGAAAATGCTTCAATCTTGAAGATTCGAATGTAATGTTCAGTCCCTTTAACTTATCTCTCCTCTCCTGTATTCTGGTCAAGGCTTCAACAACTACATCCATATGACGGTTGGTGTAAACTCTTCTGGGAACGGCCAGGCGTAACAATTCAGTTTCTGGAAAGATAGTCTCTCCAGTGACATGATTAGTTTTAGAAAGCGCCAAGGTCCCTATACCCAACCCTCTTACCCCCGCTTCCAGGTATAGTTCCACCGCCAAAGCATCGGCCGGAAGATGACCCTGAGATATGTGGGGAAGCATTTTTTTAACATCTATAAATACTGCATGGCCTCCTACTGGATTTACGATAGACACTCCAGCATTCGCTATGCCCTCTCCCAAGTAATGCACCTGTTGTATCCGCTGCTCTACAAATTTTTCGTTAGTCATTTCATACAGACTTTGCGCCAACACCTCCAGGTCCCTTCCTGCAAGGCCTCCGTAAGTGTGAAAGCCTTCATAGAGAACCACCCCGCTTAAAAGCTCCCGATAAAGGCTCTCATCATGCAAAGCGATAAAACCGCCTATGTTAACCGCAGGATCTTTTTTTGCACTAAAGGTGCAACCATCGGCATAAGAAAACATTTCTTTTACAATTAAAGCCAGAGTCTTTGAAGTGTAACCTTCCTCCCTTTGCTGTATGAAGAAGGCATTTTCCACACAGCGTGCAGCATCGAAATATAAAGGAATATTATATTTCGACACCGCCTGTTTAGTCTCTTTTATATTGCCCATGGAAACAGGCTGTCCTCCACCGCTATTATTGGTAAGTGTCAGCATAACAAAAGGAATTTTCTCTTTACCCACATCTTCAATAACCCGCTGGATTTTCTTAATATCTATATTACCCTTAAAGGGATGGTAAGCCTGGTTATCGTAAGCTATATCGGCCACACAGTCCACTTTTTCCGCCTCATTCACTTTTATATGTGCAGCTGTAGTATCAAAGGGCTGATTGAAAGGAATCACATTCCCTTTTTTTAATAAAGTGGAAAATAAGATATTTTCAGCAGCTCTTCCTTGATGAGTGGGAACAACAAAAGGATAACCTAAAACACACTCTACCGCCTCTTGTAAACGCTCAAAACTTTTACTTCCCGCATAAGATTCATCACCCTTCATAAGAGCTGCCCACTGTGTATCAGTCATGGAACTGTTTCCACTGTCGGTGAGTAAATCGATGTATATGTCATCAGCTCGAAGATTGAAAACGTTATAATAAGCATCTTTAATCTTCTTCTCCCTTTCCTCGCGACTGATAACATTTAGGGGCTCCACTGCCTTAATCTTAAAAGGCTCTGCCTGCACTTTGCCATACTTAAACAAAAAAATTCCTCCCTGCCACTGTGCCAAGCGGTTCTTTTTCTATTAGCATTTTTTTGAAATCAACTTTGCCATTGTAGTCGGCCACTTTCCAGGTTCTTTAACTCTTCCTTCAAGCGATACAATTTGCTCTTAATTATTTTTTTATCATGTAGATAGTCTTCATGTCGCAAGTAAGTTACAGAATCCAAAGCAGCAAGACGGTTTTCTTCTTCTTCGATTTGCCGTAGCACTTTTTCCTTGCGCCGAGCAATCCTCTGCTGCAATTTGCGCTCCTGGGTATTCATAATACACCTCAATCATTTATTGTACATGAGGAAATATTTAACAATATAAAGTTTTGCTATAACTATTCGATACTTATATAAATCTTCCTTTAAATAATCTTAATTAATATTGTTCTAAAGGGG
>CAZMLU010000045.1:0-12850 GCA_964567295.1 uncultured Desulfovibrionaceae bacterium | reverse complement strand
CAGCGACACAGATTCTTGCAGACCTGCTCCGCATTGACACCGTAAATCCCCCGGGCAATGAGATGGCGGCGGCTCTTTATTTAAAAAAGCTTTTTGACGAGGCCGGTATTGCCAACGAGATCCTGGAGCCCGAAAAGGACAGGGCCAGTTTTTTTGCCAGGCTGGGATCCGGTGGTGGCCCGCGGAAGCTTTTATTCCTTTCCCATACGGACGTGGTGCCGGTAGGAGAAGGCTGGGATTTTGATCCTTTCGGCGCAGAAATCAGCAACGGCAGGATTTACGGCCGGGGTGCAAGGGACTGTAAAAGCCTGGTGGCTGCCGGTGCCCACGCCATGCTCAAGCTGGCAGCGGAGGGAGTCAAATTGAACGGAGAGCTTGTCTTTGCCGCAACCGCAGATGAGGAAAGAGCAGGTATTCTCGGAGTAAAACATATCTTAAAACACGCCCCCGAAAAGTTGGAGGCGGATTTTGCCATTAACGAGGGTGGAGAAGAGCCCGTAAAGGTCAACGGGCGCCTTCTCAATTTTTTACAGGTTGGGGAAAAAGGGACTGCCTGGAGCAGGCTCAAAGCCACGGGCAGGTCCTGCCACGGTTCCATACCCACTCTGGGAGATAATGCCGTGCTAAAGATGGCAAGGGCCTTGGAAGTTCTTTCTCGCTATCAACCACAGATACAACTCATCCCAGAAGTCAGGCATCTCTTGCAGGAGGTGTCCCGACTTCTGGAATGGGACCTTCCGCTGGAGGAGCAGAATGTGGATCAGCTGCTGGAAAGGATCGGAGAGAAAAGCTTTTCAGAGACGCTGCGCTCTATGACCAGGATGACCGTTTCTCCAAACACGATCAAGGGCGGGAACAAAACTAACGTAGTGCCTGATTACTGTCAGACGGATGTGGATATAAGGATCTTGCCCGGTCAGGATAAAGATTATGTTTTAGGCGAACTGCAGAAGATGTTAGGAGATGAACTGGAGATAGTCATGCCTAACTATCACCCGTCCACTTTCTCCACTTCCGATTCTGACCATTATCGCCTGGTGGAAGAGACCACCCTGGAGGTGGCGGGAAAAGATACCATCTTTTTGCCCCATCTTTCCCCGTGGGCTACCGATTCCAGATTTCTCCGCGAAGCCGGTATTCCTGCCTACGGACTGGGATTGATGGACAGGGATGTTGACCCGACCGGGAGGACAACTATCCACGGAAAAAATGAATATATTGACCTGGCCAGTTTAAATTTAAGAGCGGATTTTCTCTATTTGCTGGCCCGGAAATATCTCGTTTGAGTAGTCCCGATGTGACTGTATCCATCTGCTCTGCGCGGAAGGGAGCATAGCGGACTGATTCTTCGTGGAAAAAGTGGAGGAAGGAACATGGGACGGAAAGCAGTACAAGAAACAATATTTTCTGAAAGGAGAATTTACGAAAAGACAGTTTCCGTAACAGACTGCCGCAGTTATACCTTTCCCGGCTTGCAGCAAAGTGTAAAGGAACTGCTGAAGCCTTTCGGGGGCTTGGAATATTTTTTCTCCAGTGGTGCCCGGGTTTTAATTAAGCCTAACCTGCTGGCCGCCGCTTCACCGGAAGAAGCTGTAACTACTCATCCGGCGTTGGTGAAAGCCCTGGTAGTGGCAGCACAGGAGGCCGGGGCGAAAGTTTATCTCGGTGACAGCCCTATCAGGGGAAGCCTGGAAGAAGTGGCCCGGACAGCAGGAATGGAAGAACTGCTCCGCGAAACCGGCACTTTACTGCTTCCTTTTAAAAAGATTAAAAATATCAGTTTTCCCAAGGGGCGTAAATGCCAGGAGTTTCCACTGGCAGCCGAAGCCCTGGAGATGGATTTCATTATAAATGTGGGCAAGCTGAAGACTCACTCTTTGACGGGTTTAACCGCTGCTGTAAAAAATTGTTACGGGCTATTGGTTGATAAACACAAGATGCGCTATCATGCCCGCTATCCTTCGGTTCATGATTTTGCCGATATGCTGCTGGATTTGTACCTGGCTGTTAAACCGGGTTTTTCCGTTATGGATGCGGTAGTGGCTATGGAAGGTCACGGTCCCAGAAAAGGCACCCCCAAGGCGGTCGGCGCTCTGCTCGCTTCCCCCAATGCCGTGGCACTGGATGCTGCCATCGCCCAACTGGCAGGTTATTCCACACATGAAGTAAGCACCCTGCAGGCTGCTTCTCGCAGGGGTTTGCCGGGATATGACCTCGGAGAGTTGGAGATTGAAGGGCCCCTGGAAACACTGCGCAGGACGGATTTTGATAAGGGTCCTTCTACCGGAGGCTGGTCTTTTTTATGGCGGTTTGCTCCAAGCTGGCTGAGGAATACGCAGCAGCGTAGAAGGCCCTGGCCTGTTGTGGGAGAAGAGTGTAATCTGTGCCGTGCCTGCCTGGAGTACTGTCCTGTGGGAGTTATGTATGTGGCCGATGAAATGCAGCAAAAAGATAATCTCGGGAAAAAGGAATCTGTGAAAATTCAGCACGAAAAATGCCTTCGCTGTTATTGCTGCCATGAAATTTGTCCCCGGGGAGCAATAAAATTGCAAGCTGGATTGCCCCGATAAACGCAGAAGGACAGTGGAACTCTTCCCCTGTGCCAAAGGAGATAATTTATGGATAATGAAGATCGCATTAAAGAATTAAAGGCAAAGATTGAGGATATTAAGAAGCGTTTTCCCTTCCATTCTGTTAAGCCGCAAATGATCCGGGAACTGGAGGAGATGGAAGAGGAATTGGCGAGGTTGCAAGACAATGGGTAAGAAAAAATATCCTGAAACTTTTTAAATAGCAGGAAAATAAAGTTTTTTGTCGAATGTAATTTAAAAGGAGGTGTAATTATGAGTCTCAATAATACGGGTATTGGAGAACTGCAGGTTGGCCAGACCTATACAGCGGAAGAGTTGAGGTATTTTATAGCTTATGACGCTCGCGGAGATATCATATTTAGCAAGGACGGCAGGGTTTCTTTAGCTAGTGAAGAGAGCAAGTTTATCGTAGAGGATATACTTGAAGGTTATATTTGTCGAAGAAAAAATGATTACTATTCAAGTTTCGAAAAAATGGAAAAAGTATATATTGTCTCCAGCTTGAGCAGCGAGTAATAACAAAGCGTTTTTTAAAAATTTTCATTGCCTGGCCCATCTAGAGTGCGATCCTCAAAAATTGAATGAACCCATGACCTTTTCTTCCGATTCTAGAACTACTAGATTCGGAAGTTTCTTTGTTATTTTACACTTTTTCAACTGCCGGCATAAGTGTTGCAGGCGAATATACTTTTTAATCTTGCTGAAAGAATAATTTGAGAAAGGAGATCGGCTTAGACCATAGAAATAAATATGTTAAAGAAGTAAAAAGATGTCATTTCCGTATCAGGAGAAAGTAGCGAGCAGGATCTAATATTTTTCGTTTGCGCACTTGATAACGGCCTAACAATTATTTCGGAGGTGAACGGGATTAATGAGGGAAGAGGAGAAAAAAAAGCCACTGCATAAAAGCCAGGTAAGAGTGCGCATTTATGATGTGGATGCTACGGGTACCGTCTTTTTCACATGCCACCAGCATTGGTTTGATGGTATTGCAGTCGTTGATTTTTTGAAGGAAAGGGATATTGACTGGATGAGCATTGTTGTCGCCAATATATCTTTTAACTATAAGCACCCCCTCTATTTGGATGAGCTGGTCGACATAACCATAGATAATGTAGAAACAGGGAATAAAAGCTTCAAGATAACTTGTACCCTCTACATCAATGAAACCGGAAAAGTAGCAGCTGAGGGAAGTGCCGTATATGTCTATATCGACAAGGATAAAAGGGAAGCAGTTCCCATCCCGCAGGAGGTTCGGGACAAGCTGTCCTAAGCTTTGGAAAACGGGGTTTAAACAGTTCTTGAATCTGCCGGTAGTGCTTTTTTGGTAGCAGGTTCCCCTCGTTCAGGGACAGTTTTTCGGGGAAAAATCATAAGGAGGTTATCATGCTTATGGCTAACAAAGTGCGTTTCCTGGGACATGCGAGCTTTGAAGTTGTTACGGGCGGTGGCAAAAAAATTCTTATTGACCCCTGGATCACTGGTAATCCGGCCTGCCCGGTAAAGAAAGAAGAGCTTAAGGCCCCCGACCTGGTCCTGGTTACCCATGATCATTTTGACCATGTGGGCGAGGATGCACCTTTCCTGGTTGAAGGTTCGGATGCTGTGATCTTTGGACAGCCCGAAGTGGTCAGGATGCTCAAGGAAAACGGGGTGGCAGAGAAAAACTTCATCTTTGGCATGGGGATGAACATCGGGGGCACTATAGAAGCAGCGGGAGTTAAGGTCACCATGGTCCAGGCTTTCCACTCCGCCGGGGTAGGGTCTCCGTGTGGCTTTATTATAACCACGGAAGATGACAGGAGGGTATACTACGCCGGTGACACCGGGGTTTTTGGTGATATGAAGCTGTTGGGGGAGATCTATCCTTTGGATCTGGCAATTCTTCCTATCGGCAGCGTATTCACGATGGATCCACTGCAGGCTGCCTGTGCTTTGGAAATGCTTAAACCCGGGAAGGCAGTCCCCATGCATTACAAAACCTTTCCCATACTGGTGCAGGATGCCCGGGAGTTCGTAGAACTGGCCGGCCGGAAAGCACCCGGGGTAGAGGTCCGGGTCCTGGAACCGGGCCAGGAGACAGAATTTTAAAACAGGAGGATATCATAAATGAAGATCACGCTGAGTGTTTTCAAGGCGGATATAGGCAGTATTGCAGGACACATAGCGCCTAGCGGCAAGTTGATGAAAACCGTGGCAAAATATGTTAAGGATGAAGGAAAGGAACTGCTTATCGATTATTATATCGGGAATACGGGTGATGATATTTTTATGCTCGTATCTCACGACCGAGGAAAGTTTTCACCCGAGGTTCATAAGATGGCCTGGGACGCTTTTCTCGCCGGGACGGAAATGGCCAGAAGCCAGGGGCTTTATGGTGCCGGACAGGACCTCCTCGCCGATTCTTTTTCTGGTAACATCAAGGGTTTGGGACCCGCCGTGGCCGAATTGGAGTTTCAAGAAAGGGAAAATGAACCTTTTCTGCTCTTTACGGCAGACAAAACCGATCCTGGGGCCTACAATCTCCCCCTTTACCTTAGCTTCTCTGATCCCATGCACAACGCCGGGCTTATTCTTTCCCCTAAATTGGCCCAGGGCTTTACCTATACTTTAATGGATGTTTCTTACACCCAGGCGGACAAGGTCGTGGAGCTAAATACCCCCGAGGATCTATATGATTTGGCTGCCCTTTTACGAGACAATGAGAGGTTTGTAGTGGAAACGATTCGTTCGCGTAGTAGCGGCGAATATGCGGCAGCGGCAAGCACTACGCGGCTGCACAATATCGCCGGGAAATACGTGGGTAAAGACGATCCTGTCTTACTGGTGAGGGTGCAGGGCTCTTTTCCCGCTACCGGCGAGGTGCTCTCTCCGTACAGCATCGGGCACTACGTGGCCGGGTTTATGAGAGGGAGCCATAATGGGCCCTTAATGCCGGTTACACGAAACTCCCCCACCTCTTATTTCGATGGCCCTCCCCTTGTAAACTGCCTGGGCTTTTCTATTCGCGAAGGAAAGCTAACAGAACCGGTGGACTGTTTTGACCATCCCTTCTGGGATCATATCAGGGAAAAAGTTTCCCGCAAGGCAGTGGAGCTGCGCGAACAGGGCTTTTCCGGACCGGCCATGCTCCCTTACTCCGAACTGGAATATGGCGGCATAGTGACTACGCTGGAGAAACTGGAGGAGAAATTTGTGCTTCGGGAAAAATAGTCCCGGCCGGACAGAAAGAAACAGGTTATTTTCAGGGATGCTATTTTGCTGTAAGGCCCGGGCTGTTGAGAGGAGCTATAAATGAAGCAGTATGCGGTTAACAGCCAGGTGCTTCTTTTCTCCTGGATATACTTATTTATCTGGATTATAGCCGTTTCTTCATTGATTATTCTTTTAGCCAGGGGCAGTACCTACTGGTTGTTCCCTTTACCAGGACTGGTTTTTCTTTACCTGTGGATCATGCTGTCAAGTTTGTATCCTAAAACCATAGTCATCGGCGAAGACCGGATTGATATAAGTTTGGCGGGTTCAAGCAGGGTAAGGGTTGTCAGTTTCGCTGATTTAACCATCGAGGAGAAGAAGGATTATTATGAGCTGACTTCCACCGGAAAGGGGGAGTTGAGAAAATACCTGGTTTCTAAAAAAAACCTTCCCGGGGAATTGGAACAGCAGTTGCAGCGGTTATCCGCTGAGGAGTTGTCATGATATTTGCGGTTTATAAAAAAAACGGTTAATTTCCTTGCATCATACAATTGTTTCTGGTATAATAGGCAGAAGTTTATAGGGAATGATAAATTATCATAAAGACCGTGAAGGGGAAAAAGGACCGAAATTACTCGCAGAGAGGGAGCCTGATCCGCTGCAAGGGTTCCCGGGTCAAGGTCGGTAGATAAGCCGCCCCGGAGTTGCAGGCCGAAACAGTAGTAGGCCTTGCCGGTGAAAACCGTTATCGTGTAAAGCGCAATGCTTGAGTGATCGGCTGTAAGATCAGCTGGTAACCGGAGTGGTACCGCGGGAATAACCCGTCTCTGTAAAGGAGCCGGGATTTTTTATTTTGGAACCAGAAATGATGGCAATTAAATGGAGGGTGTAGATGATGACAATTTCATGGGATGGCTTTTTTTCCGAAAGGACCGAAGGCATGAAAGGATCTGAAATAAGGGAGTTTTTCAAGCTGACCGAGCAGCCTGATGTGATTTCTTTCGCTGGAGGGTTTCCCTGCCCCAAGTGTTTCCCCCGGGAGGAGATTGCGAGAGCACTGGGTGAACTCGTTATAAAGGAAGGAGCCTCAGCGCTGCAGTACGGTCCCACAGAGGGAAACTACCAGCTGCGCCTCTACCTGGCCCAAAAGATGAACCGGGTCGGTGTGAACACGGATCTTGACAATATTATTATTACCAACGGCTCGCAGCAGGGGCTGGATCTCATCGGCAAAGTCCTCCTGGATCCTCATGATCTTGTTATTGCAGAAGAACCTGGATACGTGGGAGGCCTGGGAGCGATAACTAACTACCAGGGCGAAATTCTTTCTATTCCGGTGGACGAAGAAGGACTTTGCACAGAGCTCTTAGAGGAAAAGCTGTCTAACATGAGCGATGTTTCGCGTATAAAATTTGCCTACGTTGTGCCCAGTTTTCAAAATCCCACAGGGGTTTCCATGTCCCTTAGGAGGCGCCGGCACCTGCTGGAGTTGGCCGGGCGTTATGATTTTCTTGTTATAGAAGATAACCCTTACGGGGAGCTTATCTACGAAGGGGAGAGCTCTCCTACCATTAAGTCTCTGGATACAGAGGGAAGGGTGCTCTACCTGGGTTCTTTTTCAAAGGTATTTATCCCGGGTATCCGTGTGGGTTGGATAGTGGGAGAAAGGCCTCTGATCGAAAAGATGATTGCAGCCAAACAGGCTACAGATCTTTGTTCGAATACTCTTGGCCAACACCTGGTATTCCATTTTTCCGCTACGGGTTTCCTGGATAACCACGTAGAAGGCCTGGTTTCCTATTACCACAAAAAAAGAGACCTGATGCTTTCTTCCATGGAAAAATGTTTTCCAAAAGAGGTGAGCTGGACCAGGCCTGCTGGGGGATTTTTTATCTGGGTGACCTTTCCATCTTACCTTAATTCGAAAGATATGCTCTTAAAATCTTTGGACAAGAAAAAGGTAGCTTACGTGGATGGCGCCGGTTTCTTTGTAAACGGCAGCGGTGGCAGTACTGCCCGTTTTTCTTACAGCGAGGCTTCTCCGGAAGAGATCTGCGAAGGCATCTCCAGGCTGGGAGATCTGCTCCTGGAGGAGGTGGCAGCGCAAAAAGAGGTTGGGGAAGGCAGCTATGCCGAAAGGCCCCTGTCGCGGTCTTTTCGATGATTTCTTCCTTCTGCCTGACAGGGCTCTTTCTACTTGAGCAGATTTAGTCCCGCTTCTGCTGCAGTTTTTTTGGCCTCTTCGTATTCCCGGTGCTGCAGGTGGCGGTTGAGAGCGGGGTATTTTGAAGCATATTCCAGAACCTTGTAGGCAGGGTAATACTGCTGCATGATATTGGCGGCGCAGTGGGGTGAAATCTGCTCTGCCAGGAAGCGGACGACTTCAGCGGTGCCACCCAGGTCTTGCGGAAGAACCAGGTGCCGTACCAACAGCCCCCGATAGGCGATACCCCGTTCATCTGTTTTCAGATCCCCTACCTGCCTCTGCATCTCTTTTAATGCTTCCCTTGCTCTCTGCGGGTAATCGGGAGGGCCTGAATATTCCCTGGCCGTATCTTCCGCCCAGTACTTAAAGTCGGGCATGTAGATATCTACCACCCCTTCCAGCATGCGCAGCGTATCCAGGGACTCATATCCCCCGCAGTTATAAACCAGCGGAAGCTTGAGACCCTTTTCCACGGCGCCGGTAAGCGCCTCCAGGATGACAGCCACGTGAGGAGTTGGGGTGACCAGGTTGATGTTGTGGCAGCCGCTTCGCTGCAGCTGCATCATGATATCTGCCAGGGCCTCCGGGGAGACTTTGCGACCCGTACCTTCCTGGCTGATCTCCCAGTTCTGGCAGAAAACACACTCCAGGTTGCAGTGGGAGAAAAAAATGGTGCCGGAGCCTCGCACACCCACCAGTTGGGGTTCCTCGCCGAAGTGAGGGCTGTAGCTGGCCACCACAGCTTCGGCCGGTGCACGGCAGCGGCCAAGCTCTCCTCCCATGCGGTCCGCTTGGCAATCCCAGGGACACAGATTGCAGGAGGAAAGCCTCTTTTTTGCCTCCCTGACTTTTTGCTCCAGTTTTTTCCCGGGCAGCTTGCCATAGGAAGGAATGCTCTCCTTTTTTGCAGCCATGCCTGTAACCGCTCCTTTCCTTCTAAAATACAGTCTTTCCTTCTAAAATATAGCAGAGGTGATATACTTTCTACATAAATTATAACAGCAACAGGTTTATTTATCAGCCCTTTCTGGTGCTGTTGCAAAAAAATGTCTGCTAAGAAAAATCCCGGGGTAACTGAAGAGCTATCTGCCGGCCGGGGAACAAGTTAATAAATTCTCAAAAAGGATTTTTCCGGAACTATGCAGAATATCTTTTCGAAATCTTAATTTTTGAGGGGGAGAGGAATGAAAAAGGCCCTTCTGGTGATCGATATGCTTAATGATTTTGTGGATGAAAAAGGTGCTCTCTATATGGGAGAGACAGCGGGGGAAATACGAAAAAATGTGGCTGCCAGGGTCGAACAATGGCGCCGGTCAGTTGAACCGCTCTTTTATATTATGGACCGTCATATTCCCGGCGATGCAGAATTCAATATGTTTCCGCCTCACTGCCTGGCAGGAGAACAAGGAGGAGAAATTGTGCCGGAGATAGCGCCCCGGGAAGGTGACTATCTTGTCCCCAAGAGGCGTTTCAGCGCTTTTTTTGCTACCGATCTCGATCTCTCTCTCAGGGAGCTGAAGGTTGAAGAGTTGGAGCTTGTAGGGGTCTGCACCCAGATTTGTATCCTTTACACAGCTGCCGATGCAAGGATGAGAGGCTACACTGTCTCTGTCAGGGAGGATTGCGTGGGCTCCTTCGACCAGGAGGCGCATCACTTTACCCTGAAAGAGTTGGAAAATACCCTGGGAGTAGAGGTAATAAGGAGAGAAAATAAATGAAGGAACTAAAAAACGTGCAGGACATTCTCGATTTCAAGGTTGACAAAGAACGGGTATTTCACAGCGCCACCCACGAGGAGATAGAAAAAGGCGCTACCTCGGATATCTACTTCGTCCGTGCCCGGGAGTTGTTAAAACACGCCGGAAAGGAAAATACCCATGTAGTAGCAGAGATTTTCAGCAGCAGGGGGGGTATAATGGCGGGAACGGAGGAGGCGGTTAACCTCCTGGGGCAAAGGAAAGTATCTGTATGGGCCGTTCCCGAAGGGAAAGAGATAGAAGCTAAAGAAGTGGTCATGCGTATTCATGGTCCCTATGATGAATTTGGTATGTACGAGACTGCTCTTTTGGGTATGCTGGCCCAGGCCACGGGTTGGGCCAGTGCAGCCTGGGCTTGTAAAGAAGCGGCAGGAGGCAAGCCGATTTTCTGTTTCGGGGCACGGCATGTTCATCCTGCGGTTGCTCCTGTAATGGAACGGGCTTCCATTGTGGGAGGCGCCGAGAACTGCAGCTGTATCCTGGGAGCCAAGCTTCTCTTCAAAGAGCCTACCGGCACGGTCCCTCATGCCGCTATTTTGATCATCGGAGATACCGTTGAAACAGCCCGGTTGTATGATAGCGTGATGCCGCCCTCCTCTCCCCGCATTATTCTGGTTGATACCTTCAAGGACGAGGCGGAAGAAACCATGCGTGTTGCGGAAGCTTTGCAGGATAGATTGACCGGGGTGAGACTGGATACCCCTGGCGAAAGAGGAGGCGTAACCCCGGGTTTGGTACGGGAGGTACGTGCCCGCCTGGATCAAGGAGGCTACACCCATGTCAAAATCTTTGTCTCGGGTGGGTTAACTCTAGAGAGAATAGCCCTCCTTGCTGAGGCAGGAGCGGATGCTTTTGGGGTGGGCAGCCATATCTCTGCAGCGCGAACCGTAGATATGACCATGGACCTTAAGGAAATAGGGGGGCGCTCCCTGGCCAAGCGGGGGCGTATACCCGGAATCGCGGATAATTTAAAACAGGTGCGCTACCTGTAGAAAACGCTTGCAGCGGCAGGGGCTTCCCGGAACTAGCGGGGAAAGCTTTGAGCCAAAGGTGCCTCCGGCACAGGGCGTTGTCTGCAGGACAGAAATTTGCCTCCGGCACAGGGATTTGTTTCCGGCGAAAGACCGGCTGCTTTAGCGCCGGGAGTATGTCAAAGTTATTATCCGGAAAGCGTCAGCCGCTAGTTTTTCCGCAAAAAGCACGGACGTTTGCCGCCATCAGATTTCTTCGAGGAGGACGGGTTTTTGCATCTGGAGATCAAGTCCCATGCCAAGATTAATTTAACTCTGGAAGTGCTTTACCGCCGCCCGGATGGATACCACCAGTTGAAGACGGTGATGCAGGAGCTTATGCTTTCAGATACCATCTCCCTTGAAGACCTTCCCGAGAGAGGGATCGAGCTGGAGGCAGAACACCCGGGACTTCCCGCACACGCTGATAATCTGGCTTTTCAGGCCGCGGAACTGTTGCGTATAAAATATGCCCCGGAAAGGGGAGTGCGCATCAGACTGCAAAAAAATATTCCCCTGGCCGCGGGGCTGGGTGGCGGGAGCAGTAATGCTGCGGCGGTCCTCAAAGGACTTGAAAGGCTTTGGGGCCTTTCCCTGGATGAAGATCTCCTCATGGAACTGGGTGCCTCCCTGGGCTCTGACGTTCCCTTTTTCCTCCGCGGGGGAACTGCCCTGGCGGAAGGTAGGGGAGAGATCATCACCCCCCTGGGATATTTCCCCCGCAGCAGGGTGCTCCTGGCTTCCCCCCGGGGGATGGAGCTTTCTGCGGGACAGGTCTATAAATCTTTGAAGCCCGGAGAAAAAGGCGCCGCCGCAAAGACGGATGAACTGGTGCGGCTTCTACAAGATGAACCGAGCCTTGGCCGGGACAAAGCCCTTTTTTCCAAACTAAGCAGTTTCCTGGTCAATCACCTGGAAGAAGCTGTTTTTAATTTGGAAGGTCAGGTAAAGATTTTAAAAGAAAAGCTTTTCGCAAAAGGACTCCACCCTCTTGTCTCCGGAAGCGGTCCCAGTGTTTTTGCCATTTCCGGCCGGGAGGAGAAACTGTTGCAGGCTGAAGAGGAGCTTCTGGAAGATGGCTTTCAGGTGATCCTGACGGAGACCAGATCAGAAAGTGACAGGTAGGAAAATAAGCACCTAAGGGTGGGATATATTTATGCTGGATTGTATCGTCCTGGCAGGTGGCGGGGGCAGAAGGGGAGAGCTGGTAGAACAGGAAGGTGTTCCGTGCAAAGCCTTGATCAAGATTAAAGGCAAGGAGATGGCGCGCTATGTCCTGGAGGCCTACCGCAGCGTAGAAGAGATCCAGCGCATTGTGCTGGTGGGTTCGGTAGAAGAACTGGGTTCTATCGCCGAAGATTATTCTGCCCAGGTGGTGCCGGAGAAAGAGACTATCATGCAGAATGTAGCAGAGGCAAACCGCTTCCTGAATACGGACCGGCCCCTGTTGATCAGTTCTGCAGATATTCCCCTGATCGGGCCCGGGGTTGTTGAAGATCTTCTGCAGAAATGTAGACCCTTTGAGGCTGATTTTTTCTACTCTATTGTCGACAGGGAGCAAAATGAAAAACTTTTTGCAGGCTCCAAGAGGACATATGTAACCTGCCGGGAAGGGATCTTCACAGGCGGCAATATTTTTGTGGTTAACCCCGCAAAGATAGAGGGTTCGCTGTCCATCATGGAGAACTTTATGGCTCACAGGAAAAACCCTTTTAAACTGGTAGCCCTGTTGGGGCCGGTTTTTGTGTTACGTTTTTTGACTAAGAGGTTGACTCTTCCCGAATTGGAGAAACGTTTTTCTGAGCTGCTTAATTTGAAGGCACAGGCCGTAATCAGCGATTATCCCGAACTTTCTTTTGATGTAGATAAGCCTGGGGACCTGGAATTTGTGCGCAGATACTTAGATAAAACCCACTGAGGTGCAGAAGATGAACGATATACATAAACTCTCCTTGGGAATCGAGTCGCCCTCTTTACTGCTTAAAACCAAGCTTAATAAACCTTATCACGGACAGAACCTGGTTTCTCGCGCGAGATTGTTGGAAAAGCTCGAGGAAGGCCTGTCTCATAAACTAACCGTGATTACTGCCC
>CAZMLU010000044.1:0-13415 GCA_964567295.1 uncultured Desulfovibrionaceae bacterium | reverse complement strand
TTTTGCTTCACCTTCTACGGTGAAGTTCCCCTGGTAGTCAGGGTACTGCCACCTTGTTGCGGTGAACCAGTAGTCGCCGTCTGGGAGTTCTTTTGTGGCATTGCCCTCTTCGTCAGTCGTTACGGGGTCTCCGACCTGCTCTTCAAAATTTTCGTCACTGTAGAGTGTGATTTCAACATTTTCTAATGTGTTTATTTCGTTGAAGGTTATTGGGTGCTGCTCTACTTCTTCCGGTTCATCTTTTGCGCTAACTGTTACGGTTTCGGTTGCAGAACGATAACCTGCGGCTGTTACGGTGATCTCGATGCCGGCTTCGCCTTCTGCTAACGCGGTGACCAGGCCTTCTTCGTCCACGGTGGCTATATTTTCAGCGGTGCTTTCGTATGCGATGGTGAAATTGTCTAATGGGTCGGTTACATAAACCTGGATATACGCCTCCTCCCCCACCTCCATAATGAGCTCTTCGGGCTCGACCTCGAACCGGACGGGTGGCTCAGGGTGAGCGTCAAATTCCATGGCGCGGTCCAGGGAGCTGACGGTTTCCGCTCTAGTGATGGGATAGCCGGGGCGGAAGGTGCCGTCGGGATAGCCCGACATGATCCTTGCTGCGTCAACGACAGCGACGGATTTTTCGGCCCATTGGGAGATATCCTCTGCGTCGGCAAACCCCTCCAGCAGGAGGGAGTCGTTCCCCTCCGTATAATCCAGTTCCAACAGGCGGTCGATAATGGCAGCAGCCTCTTCCCTGGTGATGGACCGGTCAGGGAGGAAGGTGCCGTCAGGGTAGCCGGTGAGTAAACCTTCCTGCACGGCGGCTGCCACATTATCATAGTGCCAATCTTCTTCGTGGACGTCCTTAAAACCGGGCTCCTGTGTTGTTCCGGCGATATCGAAGGCCCTGTTCATGAAGGTCACAAACTCGGCCCTTGTCACCGCTTCATCGGGCTGGAAGGTGCCGTCAGGGTAGCCAGAAGCCAGATCCCTGTCAAGCCAGCTTTGTATGCCCTCCTGCGCCCAGTGCCCTTCAATATCTGGCGGTGAAGAGGTCTCCGCCGCCGCATCAGTAGTTGCAGGCACCGAAATAACGCTGAAAAGCATGGCTGCCACAATTATAACGGCTGTGCCCCTTCTCTTTTTCGCTTTTAAGAAATACATTGACAAACCCTCCTTTCCTTTAAATATATATTACCAGAATGTTTCGTGTTTCACCCGTGTTTCACGGTGCCCTGCTCTGTTTATCTTGAGGTGATTACATTTTTATCCCAGAGCATCATCCCGTATGAAGCTTCGCTTTCGTAAGGGAATCTGCCATCCTGCTGCAACCTTTGTTCAATATAGCTGCGTACGGCTTCTTCCACTTTTTCGTCCACCTCCAGGGCCATATGGAAATACTGCAAGATCTCTCGGACAGCTTCTTCCGGGGGAATATTTTCCCGGCGGCGTTGGCTGTAAAAGCGGAGGCTGGGACGGTATCCCCAGGAATATAGGAAATTAAAAGGATAAATAATATCAAGGCCTCTTTCTTCGAATTTTTCCCCCAGCAGCTGCTCCCAAAGCTCCTGTCGCGACTTGTCCCGGCGGCCTGCAAAAGTGCTGAAGTAGCAGAATTTTTTCGAGGAATCAAGCAGCTTTTTCATGTCCTGCGGCCCGTCAACTCCGGGGCTCATTGAAGAGAAGGATAGGTCAAATGCTTCATGCCAGTCCTTTTCCTCCAATTTTACATCCTGCCAGCGCTCCTGTAAAAGGGTAATATTCTTGGCACCTTGCTCCTTTATTTTCTGATTTAGAAGTTCCAGCATTTTTTCCGAGGGGTCAAGGGCATAAACGTGGTCCGCTTTTTCGGCCAGGCGCAGGGTAATGCTCCCCGGACCGCACCCTATATCTACCACTTTCATACCTTGAAAATATGCTCCCTCCTCCTCCAAAAACTTTATTACGCTTTCCGTCCTGGCCGATCCATCTTTCCCACTCGTTTTCTGATTAAAGTGTTCCGCCCGTTTATCCCAGGGCCGCCCACTATCGCTTTTGCTGCTTTTTTTCTTTTTCACTTCGCGAAGTTCTTGTGCTTCGCCCCAGACCTCCTCCCAGAAACTGCTTTCAAAAATTTGCTCTATCTTTTTTTTCATCATCGCCCACCTCTAAGAAAAAAGGACAGCCCAAGGCTGCCCTCCCTCTTCAATTATTAAATAAAGGTCGATTCTCTCTAAAACTGATAAACTAAACAATCCTGAAAATATCTTGATTTACATATCTACACCATCGTTTACTGCTTCCATGATACCCTCGCTTGTCGCTGTAGCATCTGTGACCGCGTCGACATTAGAGCTTTGTGCTTCAATAATGTCATTTGGGGTTTGCTCCAGGGCAGGGCCCGCAAAATCTTCAGTTTCTTCATGCTCCAAAATGGTAATGTCGGTAATCGTCCCGTCTTCTAGGGTTACTTCAACTTGAATAGGCACATCTTCGTTATATCCTTGACCTTCCCCCTGGAATGTTCCAGACACATCATTTCCGCAACCGATAGCAAACACTGTTACCAATACCAGTGCTAATAGGAGAAACATAATTTTGTTAGTACGCAATAATTTCACCTCCTTCAAAAATATTACCTTTCCCTTTCTTAACTTCTATAATTCCACAAAAGTTTTAAAAATCCTTGTTACCCGGAATGAGTATCAATAATCCAGAATATAGTGAATGTTTTCAAGGGCTATTTTACCGGCGTAGCAATGAAATTTTGAAAGAAAATTTGATATAAAAAGTACGCCGTTTTTAAAACGACGCACTTAAAAAAATATATCTTTCTTCCCTTGCCTTCCAACTAATCTTCCAGTGTGATGGCCTCTTCGGGGCACTCATCAACACAGGAACCACAATCCGTACACTCGTCATTGTCAACTACCGCGAGATCATCTTCCATGGAAATCGCTTCAGTCGGGCATACGTCCACACAATTTTCACAGCCGCTGCATTTCTCCTTGTCAATTATTACTGGCATAATAATTACCTCCCTAATACATTTATTATTATAGGGTTGATCTAAATCCAATACTTATTAAAGCATATCCTTTGCAAAAGGTCAATATCTTTTTGTTACCCTTTTTTAAAACTCCTTACTTTCAGGGCTTGTTTTTTTCTGGTAGAATGATTGAAATGGCGAGATTTCAAATAACGATTGAATAGGGTGAAATCATGAACAGAATTCCCCATTTTGTTTTTCCTCTCGGCACTGCTGTGCTGCTTTTGCTAAGCTTTCCCAAGTGGGACCAGTTCTACCTGGCCTGGTTTTCTTTGCTTCCCCTGTTTATATTCTGCAGCGACCGCCACCTCAGCCGCAAAAACCTATTTTGGGGAGGGCTGGCTACGGGAATCATTTTTTTCTTTTTTCTCTATGCCTACATGATTTATTCACTGGATTTCTTTTTTCCCAGGTATTTTGGGATTTTAATAGTAGTGGTAAGCGCCCTGTATTCGGCCTTGTTTTTGGGGATTTTTGCCCTTGGCTTTGCCTATTTTTATAAACAGAAAAGGCCCTTACTGCTGGTACTTTCAGTTCCGGCCCTCTGGGTGGTGCTGGAGTATCTGCGCTCGCTGGGGCTGCTGGGTCATACGGGGGGCTACCTGGGTTACAGCCAGACTCTTTATCCTTTCCTGCTTCAAAGCACCGCCCTTTATGGATACTGGGGACTTTCTTTCTTAATGGTCCTCTTTCAGACCACCCTGTTTCTTTTCCTGCACCCCCTGCTGAAAAAGAAAGGAGCAGGAAAAGAGGAAGGTGACGGGGGAAAGGACGGCTCAGAAGTTGGATCTGAGGATAGGGTGGAGGATGGATCTAAAAGGAAGCCCAAGGCTCTATGGGCTCCATCCGGATATGCCCTTCTTATTTTCCTGGCCCTTTTCCTGGGAGGGTCCTATCTGCCCGCACTATTTCCAGTAGAAGAAAGAGAAGCTCCACTGCACATTGCGCTCCTCCAGGGCAATATTTCCCAGGAAATAATTCTGGACCCCGACCAGGCCAAAAACAATTTCCAGAGATACCTGGAGCTGACCAGGGAAGCCGCGCGAGAACACGAGAATCTTCACCTGGTAGTATGGCCTGAGACCGTTCTTTCCACCAGCGTTCAGAACCGCTTTCCCGAGGCGGAAGAGAAGCTGGAGGAGCTGGCTGAAGAAACGGGTGCGGCGCTATTTTTCGGGGCGATGTATAAAGACACTGACAGCGGTGACGCTTATAATTCCATACTTATGCAGAGCCCGGGGATGCCTTTCGGAACTGAAGGAAGATACGATAAAATCCGCCTGGTTCCCTTTGCGGAGTACTTTCCTTTCCCCCAGGTGCTGAATAGATTCTGGGAGCTCGAGGTTGCTCTGGGCAGTTATAAGCCCGGAGAAGAAATTCAGCTGTTCTCAGTGGAGGAATCGGTGATCGGAGGCATAATCTGTTTTGAGTCCTACTTTCCCCGACCCGCGCTGACCATGGCCCAAAAGGGTGCCGAACATATTTTCGTGCTCACTAACGATGCCTGGTTCCTGGACAGCAACGGCCTGGAACAGCATGCGCGAGCATCGGCAGTGAGAGCTGTCGAAACCGGAAGGGGCGTCACGCAGGTTGCCAATACCGGCTATACGGTTTCTTATAATTACCGGGGAGAAAAAGTTTTGGAACTGCCCACCCACCAAAAAGGTTTTGCCCTTTTGGAGACAGGCTTTCCCGTCCGGGAAACGCTTTACCGGCGCTGGGGAGATTATTTCCTGTTCCTCTGCCTGGGCCTGCTGGCCGCCTCAACTATCCTGGCGTTACCACGGAGACCAGAAAAAAATAAAAAATAAAAAGGGAAATGGCCTTGACAATGGGGGCAGGTTTACTTATTATATGCATAGAGGTTCAATGCATTGCCTTAACATATATTGATAGAGAGGGTGCGACAATTGGACGTTTACCTGGATAAGGTTTACTGGAACGGTTTGTTGAAAATAGGCCTTACCCGTTTTTTTGTTTTACGGGTGCTTTATGCTGAGCCTCTTCACGGTTATGCTATTGCTAAAAAGATCTCAGATATGACCACAGGCTGTTGTTCCCCGACAGAGGGTTCTCTTTATCCAATCCTGAACGAATTTTTAGCGGGTGGTTATGTTACCCAGATGGCAGAGACGGTGCAGGGACGGCGTCGCAAGGTTTACACGCTGATGCCAAAAGGAAAAGAGGCTTATAAGGCTGCTATGGAGGCCTGGAAGGATGCAACCCGGGCGCTGGTGGAGGCAAGGGAGGAGTTCTTGATAAAGGAGAATACACCAACCTGAGATGGATAATCTGCTTTTTTCCTTGAGATATTTTTTAGGACTCAGCGGCCAGCTCATTTTGCTTTTTATCGGTGTTTCTTTCTTGGTGGGGTTATTACAGGAGTATATCCCCCCGCAAAAGATCCAAAAAGTAATGGGGTTTGGTCAGCATAAACTTGTGGGTAACATTATCGGTGCCAGCTTTGGCGCGCTCACTCCCTTTTGTTCATGTTCCACCATCCCCATTTTGCTAGGTTTGTTAAAAAGCAAGGCTTCGTTCAGCGCATCCATGTCTTTTCTTATGGCTTCACCCCTGCTTAATCCTGTGATTATTGCCCTGCTTCTTGCCCTTTTTGGATTACGCGATACGCTGATTTATGTTTCTATTACATTCCCTGTGGCGGTCCTGGTGGGGCTGTGGTGGGATAAAATGGGACTCAGCGCCCATGTAAAAAATGTGCATCTGAAGCAAAACGAAGAAGCTTGCGCAGCTGAATCGGGAGAAGGATTGTCCGGCAGCAGGGCGGGAAGGGCGTTGCAGGGTGCTATAGATATTTTCAGGCAGGTATTTCCCTGGCTGCTACTTGGTTCCGCTGTCGGTTCCGCGATTTACGGCTTTGTTCCAGAGGAATGGATAATCCGTGTTGCTGGCCCCCATAATCCACTGGCCATTCCCGTTGCTGCGGTAGCTGGTGTTCCCCTCTATATCCGGGCGGAAACTATTCTTCCCATTAGCAGTGTACTTCTGGACAAGGGAATGGGCATTGGGGCAGTGATGGCTCTCATTATCGGAGGGTCCGGCGCCAGTCTGCCGGAAGTTACCATGATGGGCGCTATTTTTAAGCGAAAACTGCTTTTAGCTTATTTGATTACGATTATGCTCATGGCTGTATTGGCCGGTCTCCTTTTTATGCTGCTTAGTTAAAGAAGTGTGTTTAAAGTTTTAAAAATTCATAAGGAGGTGATTCTTGTGGGTCTGCTGGATAAACTGTTTAAAGGCGTCAAGAAAAAAGGCAGTTGCTGTCAGTTTGAAGTGGAAGAGATTAAGGACGAAAAGGACGAAAAGGACGAAAAGGACGAAAAGGGAAAAGCGGGAGAAGCGGGAGAGGAAGCGCAAGAGCAGGATAAAGATGACAACACCCCGGGCAGTTGTTGCTCTTAAAGTAAAGTTATATGGAACATATTAAGAACACTACACCAAAATTTAAAAGGCGGCGTGCTTTGTTGTGAACGACCCTGCAGGACGCAGAAACAAGCTCACACCGAAAGCAAGAGCCTTTAAATAACCCTGCCACAGGAAGTGGGCAGCCAGGAACGACCACGGGTAAGGATTTCTCATAAGCTAAGATTTAATGATAACAATTGCTTGTGCAAAGGGTGTTCAGGATAATTCACAGACCTCCCGTAAGTAGCAGCGCACTGGCGAAGCCTTATGCAGCACGATAGATTACCCACCGGCGGAGCGGAGGTCTTACGTAGTCCTGGCCGCACGGAAGCGGATAGCTGGCAGAGCAAGCAGGGATGCTTGCTCTGCCAGGAAGGCCACAGCGAAGAACGGAGCTGAGTCACACGAAACTTTCTGTGCGAATCCGGCTCAAGGTCGTGCGCTGCCATTTAACAGACAGGATGATTAATCCCCACCGTTTTCTCCACGTGAAGCACAAAAGCGACCCCTTTGCCCGGCCTGCAGAGCTGACAATCATCCAGGACCGTCTGCAAGATCAGCTCCGTTTTATCACGGGTAACCAGGGTAAGGACCACCTCTTTTTCGGGTTCAATAGGGATCCCGAAAAGCTTGGCCTTCTCGTGAATACCGGTGCCCCGACCATATGTTATGGTTCCACCTTCTGCCCCTGCAGCCTTGGTGGCATCCACCACCGTATCTGCAAATCCCTTGTCGACAATGCTAATAATCAGATCGTAGAGGGGTTCCCCGGTAGTATCGTATCTTTCCACTGCTCCACCTCCTTTGGGAGAGGAATTAAGAAGATGAATGATCCCCGCTGCTTTCCAGATATCCAGGACAAAACATATACCCTTGCCCGGTTTCTGCAAGTTGCCCGTATCGCTGATCACCTTCAATACCTGGTTTAGCATATCCTGGTGCACCATGGTCAGGATCATCTCTTTTTCCGGATCTATGGTCATCCCGAACAGCTTTTTAAATTCGCGGCCCCCTGTTCCCCTGGCAAAAAGGATGGTTCCGCCTTCGGTTCCGACCTTTTTAGTAGCACTTACTATTTTGGTGGCCATCCCCTTCTGGACGATGGTTACCAGAAGTTTTTGCTGCATAATAAAATCTGAGCGCTCAGACATCTTTCTTCCTCCTTCTCCAGTCAAACACTAAACCCAAAACAAGCACGGAAAGGATGGGTGCCAGGGCCACCATCGCAATCATCCCAAAGCCGTCCAGTAGAGGATCCCGCCCCTCAATTACGGAGGCAGCACCCACGGCGATAGCCAGGATAAAAGTCACCGTCATGGGCCCGGTGGTGACCCCGCCGGAATCAAAGGCTACCGCGGTAAAAGTTGGCGAAGAATAGCGCAGCAAAAGCAGCGCCACCAGGTAACCGGGCACGATAAAGTAATACAGGGGCCATCCGGTAAGAATACGCAGCATGGAGAGGGCTATAGAAAAGGCCACTCCGATGGAAAGGGTATACAGCAAAACTTTTTGCGGGATAGAACCACTGGATACTCTCTCCACTTCCAGGTTCAAAATACGGACGGCCGGTTCCGCAAAGGTGGCCACAAAGCCCAGTAGAAAACCGATGGGGATCATGATCCAGTTATGGCGCAAGGAACCCAGGATTATCCCTATCTGCTCCCCTACCGGGAAAAAACCTACCTGCACCCCCTGCAAAAAGAAAGCCAGCCCCCAGAAAGCCAGAAAGGCACCTTTTAAAATGTTCATTATCTGAGCCCGGGGCAACTTTAGAAAGAAGACCTGGAAAAACATAAAGAACAGCAGCAGGGGGATTAAAGCCAGGGCCACCTCCATGAGCACATGGGTAAACCCGCCGAGGATTACCAGGTTCACTGGTAGATCACCCCCAGGATAAGCACTGCCAGTACCGGCCCTATGGAAGCCAGGGCTACCAGCCCGAAACGATCGGCGGTAGTGCTTTTCCCGCCGAGGACAGAAGCAACTCCTACTCCCAGGGCCAGGATAAAGGGCACAGCCATGGGACCGGTGGTAACACCTCCGGCATCAAAAGAAATAGGGATAAAATGTGGCGGTGCAAAAGCGGCGACAGCAAAAATGAGTCCATATCCTGCGATAAGCAGGTATTTGATGTTTAGCCTGAAAACAATTCTCAGCATGGCCAGGGCCACAAAAAGCCCCACTCCCAGGGCGACCGTATAGACCAAAACATACCTGCTGATAGCACCCCCGGAAACTTCATCCACCTGCATGGTGAGCACACGCACATCCGGTTCGGCCACAGTAGCTACAAAACCCAGCAAAAAACCGAAAAAGAGAATCATCCACAAACTTCCCCTCCTGGATAAAGCAGCGCCGATCAGCTCGCCGATGGGCAGCAACCCGATCTGTACGCCCAGGAGGAAAAGGAACAGCCCGCCTCCTACCATTACCGCACCGATCGCAAACTGCAAAAAGGACTCCCAGGGCAATTTTATAACAAGCAGCTGCAGAAACACAACTACTACCGAAATAGGTATCATTGCATAAACAACTTCCCAGAAGACTTCTTTAATTTTTTCCAAAGGCCCGGTTCCCTCCCCTTATTACGGAAATCGGCAGAGCTTTAACCACAGGTAGTATATCCGCAGTAGTCACAGTAACTGCAGAGAGCATCGGGGATCATGTACCCTATCGTACAGGAAGGACAGATGCGAATATTTTTAGGTCCCCCCGCAGCATTCAGCCGGTACTGAACCTTGCCGGTAGAGGCTTTGGCCAGCTCCTGGCCGATAAAGTCGGTGCAGGAAAGGACGGTGGTCTCGGGGTGCATGATACAGGAAGGACATTTTTCTTCCCGCAGCTTTTCTACAATCTCCTGAATATCTACACCGGCCCGGATGGAGATAGAGATAATCTTGGCCAGGGCATTGGAGAGTGGAGGGCACCCTTCTTCCCCCACGGAAGTGAAAACTTCACAGACCCTTTCTTCGCCATCTTCCGTCAATTCCTTATTTACAGTCACATATAACCTGCCGCAGAAACCGATGGGCTTGCGGGTGGTAGACCCGAAGGTGGTCTCCGGCCTGCTCCGGGGCACTTTTCCCTGTTCACTTCTCTGCTCCTTTTTCCCCTCTTCGCTGGTAGAAGTTATGACCTGGTTTTCCCGAGAACCGTCCCGGTAATAGGTCACCCCCTTGGCACCCCAGCGCCAGGCCGTCATAAAGGCCTCGCGACAATCTTCCAGGGTGGCATGATGGGGAGCATTAATGGTCTTAGAGACCGCATTATCCACCCAGCGCTGCAGCACCGTCTGCATCTTGATATGTTCCAGGGGAGAAATATCGTGGGCACAGAGGAAAAGACGGCGCAGCTCCCGGGGAATCTCTTCCAGGTCCTGGATGCCATCGGGGCCCTTTTCGCCGATAAGCTCACGCAGATTCGAGGGAAGTTCCTGCTGCATATAATCCTGCCACATCTCTTCAAAAACATTGTCTACCTGTACATAGCGGCCCTCCATAATATGGCGGGCAAAGCCCACCCCGAAAAGTGGTTCGGCGCTGGGAGAGGCGTTGGCAAAAATGGAAAGGGATCCTGTCGGTGCAATAGTGGTGGTGGTGGCATTGCGCTGGGGCAGGCCCAGCTTGTCCCAAATTGAATTATCATAATTGGGGAATACCCCTTTTTCTTCTGCCAACTGCCAGGAGCAGATTTTGGACTGCAGGGTTACCTCCTGCATTACCTCTTCCGCAGCAGCAAGCCCTTCCGGGGAATTATAGGGAAGACCCTGCCAGATCAGGTACTGCGCCAGCCCCATTATACCCAACCCGATTTTACGGTTGCCTTTCATAATGGTCTCTATCTGTTCCACAGGGGCCTGGTTGCGATCTATAACCCTGTCCAGGAAAATAGTGGCGATATGAGAAACCAAGCGGATCTTTTCCCAGTCCGGGACATAACTGTCCCCTTCCTTTTTGAGCATCCTGGCCAGGTTAAGGCTGCCCAGGTTGCAGCTCTCATAAGCCAAAAGCGGCTGCTCTCCGCAGTTGTGCACTACCAGGCCGTTGGCGTCAAAGGCGTTTACTCCTGGCACCTGTACATCGAAGACCTCCTCGGTGCCGTCGGGGATGACGCTTTCCACTGTGGCAACGAATCGCTCCAAGTTTGGTCTCCAGCGGTAAGCAGCCACTGCCTTAGCAAGCCGTTTTCTCTTTCTACAGTCACTAAAACCGATCTGCTCAGCAAAAACAAGGATGTTATCACCACTGATCAGCAGTTCGTGTTGCGGCTTTATAGTGTAGTCTACCTTGCCGCCACGAGCGTCCGGTAGAGTGGCCGTTCCGGCTGCGCGCCTGTTGCGATAAATGGTGCTTATGATTCCAAAACGTGCAAGCATCCGCTGCACGGCCTCGAGTCGTATGGAGTCACCCTGGGCCAAGCTAATGGAGGCACCCTTTTGCTGAGTCCCCTGAACGGAACCGTCAGCATCGAAAAAACCGCGGAGAAATCCACGGACAAAGGCCGACGATGTGGCGGTTTCCAGGTAGGGTGTAATGCTCTTGTTCCCCGGAATTATCCCCAGAGAGAGGGCAGTCTCCTTAAGAGCGGCAAGTGAAAGCGTGTACTCATTGCGGCCTTTCACCTTTTGCCAACCGGCAAAATCACTCCGCTGGGGAAGCGGTCGGGCTGCATTAAGTGCGGCTTCCATAATGCCTGCCACATCGGCCGGGTAGCGCTCACTACCTGCAGCCTGCCCAACTGCAACCTGCTTCTCTTCCGTCCAAACAGAGAGAAGAGCCTTATCGGTTTTCAGTGGCCCGTCTCCCACAAGCAGACCCAGAAGGTAGCCCTCACCGTCACCATACAAACCACCCCAGTGAATAAAGCCCCGGTGGTTGTGAAGCATTACCTTGTCGCCAGGCTTGAGTTCGCCCGCTGCCTTCCACTCTTTAGAGATTCTGCAGCGCCCTTCCTCTGTCACCCGTTGCACCGGGTGATCCTCTGTGGCCCGCACGCTGTAACCCTCTTTTGTACGAATGCGGACCACCGGTTTGATGCCTGTGGCAAAGAATCCTCTCTCTGTTGTAGCATGCTCTCTGCCATTGATTATAAGCGTCTGCTGTTTACCTGTACACTCCCTGATAGTCCGTGGCCCTTCGCCGGTGAGGATAAGGGTGTCGCCCGGGAGACAGGGATTGGTAGCTTCAATAGCGCCCAGGTGAGGGGTAGGGTTCTCGGCATTAATCGAGTCATAGAAAAGAAGCCCCGGTTCGCCGTTAAGATGGCTGTTTTCTGCCAGCCGCTCGAAAACCTCCCGCGCTCTTAATGACTTGCCCACCGGCAAACCGTTACGCGGGTCCAACAGCTCGTACTCTTCATCATTTTCCACGGCATGCATAAAAGCGTCGTCCACTCTTACGGATATATTAAAATTTGTAAGATCATCCCCCAGGCGCTTACTGTCGATAAAGTCCATAATATCAGGATGGTCATAATTCATGGTGGCCAGGCTGGCACCCCGCCGTCGCCCGCCCTGGCGGATTTCGTTACTAACTTTATTGTAAACGGATAAAAAGGAAAGGGGGCCTGAAGCATATCCACCGGTGCTGTGGACGATAGCTCCCTTGTGCCTGATCTTTCCGATGAAATAGCCCACGCCGCCGCCGCTTTTCTGTATCAGTGCCGAATGTTTCAGGGTTTCGAATATACTCTCCATGGAATCCTCGATGGGAAGAACAAAACAAGCCTGGAGCTGCTGTACCGGAGTTCCCGCATTCATCAGCGTAGGGCTGTTAGGGAAAAACAGACCAGCCTCCATAACGCTGCGGCAGATAAAGGCCAGCTCTTCATCGACCTTTCCATCCTCTGCGGAGGCAATATCTGCGGCCACCCGGGTCAGCATACCCTCCCAATCTTCACAAACATTGCCCTCCCTGTCTCGCCTGTAATAACGATTTTCCGCCACATTAAGAGCATTTGCAGAGGGCTTTATTTTTTCCTGCTTTCTTGCAAAATCCAAAAGCTCTTCCGAGGAGTACGTGTGGTCAAATCGCTCCCTCACCAGTTCAGCTATGGCCTCAAGCTTGCCCGTTTTCTGTAATTTTTCCTCCATAAAAACCTTTTCACCCCACTTTATGATTCACGATACTTCTTCCCTGAATAGCCCTTTTCAAGATCCAAAGACCGCCCGCAAAAAAAGAGCGGCAATCATTTATTTAGAGCAGCAAAAAACCGACGATCATCATAAATATAAATACCACGAAAAAAAGGACAATGCCGAAATCCATATTTAGAATATTAATATAATGGAAAAAGTCCTCTCCCTTATGATCATAGTCCACCTTTATCATAACATAAAAAGCCTTCCTACCAAATCCTTTTCCTAACCATTTACAAGATTCAAGAGCACGTCCACCCAGTTCACAACTTTCCTCCCGGAAAAAAAGGGCCAGGCGGGAAATTTTTTGCCCCATATCGGTAAAAACCACCCGGTCAAAAAACCTCATTCCCCGGAAAAATTTAAAGAGCGGCCCCCCACTTCTTACGAAGAGAGTTTCAGAAACGCTGTCCAAGACGACTGCCCCGCCCGTATAAATGGTCATTGCGAGGCGGAGCGCCGGTTTCAGGAAATAGGGATCAAATTCGTTATCGTAGCGGGCAGCTCTTTTTGAAAATCTATCCAGTGGCGGAATACCCTGTAAAAACATCATATCGGCACCACGGTCGATATAATAAGCTATAGTTGTATATAGCTTGCCCCCTATTCGGAGCAGGGGTTTGAGGAAGTAGGGGTCGAACCCGTCCTCGTAACGGGCTGCTTTACGGGAAAAGCGGTCCAGGGGCGGGATACCCTTCAAAAACATCATATCGGAACCACGGTCAATATAATATCCCAGGGCCGAAAATTTGTCCAGAAATAAGCTGACTACGGGCCTGTAGACCAGGCCCTCCACGCTGAGCCACCCCGGGGGGCGGTAGGCAAAGGCGCCGC
>CAZMLU010000043.1:0-13647 GCA_964567295.1 uncultured Desulfovibrionaceae bacterium | reverse complement strand
AAGGTGGGCGTCACACCCCGTTTTTCCCGGGGTACCGTCCCCAGTTTTACTTCCGCACCACAGATGTTACCGGTTCCATCACCCTGCCGGAGGGTGTGGAGATGGTTATGCCCGGTGACAACGTGAACATGGTTATAGAGCTTATCACGCCCATCGCCACCGAGGATGGTCTTCGGTTCGCTATTCGCGAAGGAGGCCGCACCGTAGGTGCTGGCGTGGTTACTTCTATCATAGAGTAATAGATGCCGATATTGGAACGGATTTGTGGTATAAAGAGCCGGGGCTATAGGCACCGGTTCTTTATGATGCATTTGGCGTTGAAGCAATGCTACCTACTTGTGGAAAGGTTTTGCCCCTTGAAGTCATTTGTTTCTGTTGACAGTCCGCAGGAACTGTGATAAATTGAATCTCGTGACATATATGACAACATTTAGCAAAAAGGAGTGCGTCTAATGCGCGTTAAAATAACGGCGGCGTGTACCGAGTGCAAGGAAAGAAATTATTCTACTAAGAAAAACAAGAAGACTACTCCCGATCGGCTGGAACTCAAAAAGTTCTGTCCCACCTGTAGCGGGCATACGTTGCACAAAGAGACAAAATAATTAATTTTTGAAGGGTTAATGCGGGGTAATTACCGGTCCAGAAACTGGTAAGGTGTGTCTTAATCTATAGCGTTAAGGAAAGGGGAAACAATGGCTTCCTACGTTAACAGGTTTCAGCGTTTCTTGCATGATATCAAGATTGAATTAAAAAAAGTAAACTGGCCCTCAAGAAGAGAGTTGGCAGTTTTTACTGGTATTGTTCTGATTGTTATCCTCATAGTTGGCATCTTTTTTTGGATACTGGATACCGGCCTTACTGCCATTCTACAACTATTAATTACGTAAAAGGCTTTGCTTAACGATTTGAATATGCTAAATGCTATATACAGGTGAGGAGGAAAAGTGGAGGCGACCAGAACTTACAGCTTCCAGTTTTTATGAGCGAAAAAAGATGGTACGTAATACATACCTACGCTGGTTATGAAAACAAAGTCAAAACAAACCTGGATAAGCGGGTAGAATCTATGGAGATGCAGGATAGAATTTTCAGGGTCCTGGTTCCCATGGAAAAACAATTCGAAACGAAAAACGGACAAAGAAAAACCATCCTACGCAAAGTATTTCCGGGCTATGTCCTGGTGGAGATGGTTGTTGATGATGATTCCTGGTTTGTAGTCCGTAATACACCCGGGGTAACCGGTTTCGTCGGTCCCGGCTCGAAGCCGGTCGCTTTATCTGAGGATGAGGTCAATCATATTTTAAAGCAGATGGGGATGGACGATGCCAGGCCCAGGGTTCAATTTGATGTTAAGGAGCAGGTAAGGGTAACCAGCGGACCATTTAATAACTTTATTGGAACTATTGAAGAGATGAACCCTGAAAGAGCTAAGCTGAAGTTGAGCATATCCATGTTTGGGCGTGAAACTCCGGTTGAACTGAATTTTGACCAGGTAGAGAAGCTTTAGATTGTTTTATGAGAGAGGAGGTGCCTGTTTTGGCTAAAAAGATTATTGGAATGATAAAGCTGCAGATTCCCGCGGGTAAGGCAACCCCTGCTCCCCCTGTGGGCCCGGCTTTAGGTCAGCACGGGGTTAATATTATGGCTTTCTGTAAAGATTTTAACGAAAAGACAGCCGGGGATGGAGGCCTAATCATCCCTGTCGAAATAAGTGTATACGATGACCGTTCTTTCACTTTTATTACGAAAACTCCTCCCGCTGCTGTCCTGTTGAAAGATAGCTTGGGAATAGGAAAGGGCTCCAGTGAGCCTAAAAAAGAGAAAATTGCCACCATCAGCAGGGAAAAGGTGCAGGAGATAGCTCAACAAAAGATGGAAGACCTCAATGCTTATAACCTGGAGGCGGCCACTAAAATCATCGAAGGAACTGCCCGTAGCATGGGTGTTGTGGTGGAGAAGTAAGGCGGGGGTGATAACCCCCTGGGATGATAAATCAAAATGATAATGTGGGAGAATAATAATTCGTTTGCACCACAAGGAGGTACTTAGCAGATGCCAAAACGCAGCAAGAGATATTTGGAAGCCAGGCAGAAGGTGGACCGTGATCAGCTCTATGACCCTTCCGAAGCGGTAGAGCTAGTCAGTGAGATTGCCCAGTCTTCTTTTGACGAAACTGTTGAGCTTGCGGTCAGGTTGGGGGTTAATCCAAAGCACGCCGATCAACAGTTGCGGGGCTCTGTAGTTCTCCCAAACGGCACCGGTAAAGAGCTCAGGGTGGTCGTTTTTGCCAAGGGGGATAAGATTAAGGAAGGGGAAGAAGCTGGCGCAGATGTAGTAGGAAGTGAAGAGTTGGTAGAAAAGGTCCAGGGAGGATGGATGGACTTTGATGTGGCTGTAGCGACTCCCGATATGATGAGCGCAGTAGGAAAGCTGGGCCGTGTCCTGGGTCCCAGGGGCCTCATGCCTAACCCCAAGGCCGGAACCGTAACCCCGGATGTGGGTCGTGCTGTTCAGGAGATCAAGGCCGGCAAGGTGGAATATCGCACTGATAAAGCCGCCAATGTTCACCTTCCACTTGGTAAAGCATCTTTCCCGTCCGATAAGCTTTTAGAAAACTTTTTTGCGGTTATGGATGTTATTTTGAAAGCGAAACCTGCTGCTGCCAAGGGGCAATACATCAGGAGCGTAAACATAAGCACCACTATGGGCCCCGGTATTAAGGTTAATCCTCAGCGGGCGGCCTCGCTTTCAAAAACAGGTTAAATTGGGATTTCAAAAATAACTGCTTTAAAGAAACTGATTTATAGTAATACCGCAGACAGCAGGTGCTTTCCGCTTAATGGGATTACCCCCGCCTGCCGAGGTATGAGGGATTCAAGGAGGCTTATATTTTAATGCCTGCCAACCTCTCTGCTCTGCGGAGAGGTTTTTATTTTCTGTTTTATAAGTGCTCGGGAAGGAGGTGTAAATTTTGGGTATTCGTCAGGATAAAGAAAAAATCGTACAGCGGATCAAGGAGGACCTGGAAGGTGCCAAAGTAATAGTGCTGACTGATTATCGCGGTCTTACCGTGGCACAGATGAACGAACTTCGCAACATCTTGAGAGAAGAAGGAATTAAGTATAAAGTTGTCAAGAATACATTGACTCGTTTTGCTGCCAGGCAGGCTGGCTTTGACGAGCTGGAGAAGCACATGGAGGGTCCTATCGCTATTGCTTATGGCTATGATGATCCTGTGGTTCCCCTCCGGTTACTGGTTAAATATGCCAAGAAAAATGACGCGTTGACTCTCAAGGGCGGGGTCCTGGAACAAATGGTCCTGGATGAATCGAATCTTCGTGCCCTTGCCGATCTGCCGCCCAGAGATGTCCTGCTTTCCACGGTTCTGGGTTCCTTCCAGTCACCTATCTCAGGCTTGTTGAACGTATTGCAGGGCAACCTGCGCAACCTGGCATATGTGCTGCAGGCTGTTAAGGATAAAAAAGATGATGCTGCCTGATGTAAGATAGTACAGTATGATAATATTTATAATTCCGAGGAGGTTTAAAAATGTCTAAAGTAGAAGAAGTATTAGAAATAGTTAAGGGAATGACCGTTTTGGAGCTCTCTGAGCTGATCAAAGCGTTTGAGGACGAGTTTGGTGTTAGTGCCGCTGCCCCGGTAGCGGCTGTCGGAGCTCCCGGAGCTGGGGGCGCTGCTGCTGAAGAGGCTCCCGAGGAAGAGCAGACCGAATTCGATGTTGTTCTTACCGATGCCGGCGAGAAAAAAATACAGGTCATCAAGGTCGTCCGCGAGCTTACCGGACTGGGGTTAAAAGAGGCTAAGGCTCTGGTAGATGAGCTCCCCAATCCCGTCAAGGAAAAAGTAAGTAAAGAAGATGCGGAGAACATTAAGACCAAGATAGAAGAGGCAGGAGGCACTATAGAAGTTAAGTAAATCATCTGTTATCAGTTTTGAATAAAAAAACGCTGCTTTTCGACGGGCACTTTTTGCGCCATTGAGAAAGCAGCGTTTTTTTATTCTTTTATTCCAAATACGGTAAAAATTTTTCGGCATATTTTTATTTTTTTATCTTTGTGGCATGAAAAATGGAAATAAATATCTTGACTGTATACTTTCAATATGATATTATTATAAAATGCGTAAACGTGCCCGGGAGAATAAATTATAAAACAACAGCTGTTTCCCCTTTTATGTGCCGCAATTAATTCTGTATGCATAAGTGTCTCTTTTTGTAGAAAAGATAAGAGAATGCGGCATTATTTTAATGCATTCCAACCATTCTTCTTTATTTTTCAATCAAATAAAGCTGACATTTAAATGTTTATTCCCTGTTAAGCAAAAAAAAATGCGGGGGAGTGAGTTTTTTTATGTTTAAGGATATTGAATCGGGAAAGCGAACACGTAGAACTTATGCCCGAATCAACGAAATCCTTGATCTTCCAGACTTGGTCGAAGTGCAGAAAAGTTCGTACCGCTGGTTTCTTGAAGAAGGTCTGCGCGAGGTTTTCCACGATATCTCTCCAATTAAAGATTTTACTCAAAATCTTGTACTGGAGTTTATTGATTACTCTATGGGAGAGTCTAAATATTCCGTGGAAGATTGTAAGGAGCGAGATGCGACTTATGCGGTGCCTTTAAAGGTTCGCGTGAGGCTGGTAAACCGTGAGACCGGAGAAGTAAAGGAACAGGAAGTGTTCATGGGAGATTTTCCGAAGATGACCCTGAACGGTACCTTTATTATTAACGGTGCGGAAAGGGTTATCGTTAGCCAGTTGGTGCGTTCACCGGGGGTATATTTCCATAGCAATATTGTTAGTGGAAAACAGCTTTTTTCGGCCACCATTATTCCCAATCGGGGTGCATGGCTGGAATTTGAAGCGGATGCTAATGATATTATATGGGTAAAAGTAGATCGCACCAGGAAGATTCCCATCACAGTTCTGTTACGTGCTATCGGTTATTCTACTTCGGGGGAGATTACGGAGCTGTTTGGTGAGGATATACGTATTTTGAACACCCTGGAAAAGGATCATACCGATTCCAAGGAAGAGGGCCTGCTGGATGTTTATAAGCGCCTTCGCCCTGGTGAGCCCCTCAACGTGGAAAATGCCCGTAATCTTTTTGAATCGCTTTTCTTCGACCCCAAACGCTACGATTTTGCTCGCGTGGGGCGCTACAAGATAAATAAAAAGCTCTCTTTGAAAGGGAGAATGCTTTTTAATACCCTGGCTGAAGATCTCATAGATCCGGATAGCGGACAAAAGATCGCGCCTGAAGGTACGGTTATAGATGGAGATCTGCGAAAGCAGGTTGAAGAAATGCGCCTGGAGCGCTTAAAAGTAAAAAACAAAGATGGCAAAAACTGTATCCTGCTTAGTAACGGAGATGTTCCCTCGCAGATCAAACAGCTTACCAGGGAAGATATCGTGGCTACCATAGGCTACTTTCTCAACCTGATGGATGGGTTGGGAACTATCGATGATATTGATCACTTGGGCAACCGCAGGTTACGTTCCGTCGGTGAACTGTTACAAAACCAGTTTAGGATAGGCCTTTCTCGAATGGAGAGGGTTGTACGTGAAAGGATGACTATCCAGGATGTGGAAGCGATAACACCGCAGGCGCTAATCAACATACGGCCCGTAATTGCTTCTATCAAGGAGTTTTTTGGCAGCAGTCAGCTCTCTCAGTTCATGGACCAGACCAACCCCCTGGCGGAATTGACTCATAAAAGGCGCCTTAGCGCCCTGGGGCCTGGAGGCCTCAGCAGGGAACGAGCCGGTTTTGAAGTGCGTGACGTGCACCACTCCCATTACGGGCGTATCTGTCCTATCGAGACTCCCGAAGGTCCAAATATCGGCCTGATCGGTTCTCTTAGCACATTCGGGCGTATCAATGAGTACGGTTATATCGAGACGCCTTACAGGCGTGTGGATAAAGAAAAGGTTCAGGTCACCGAAGAAGTTGTTTACCTTACTGCTGACGATGAGGATGAATATATAGTAGCCCAGGCCAATGCCCCACTGGATGAAAGCGGGTATTTTTTGCTCGACAGAGTGACTTCTCGTTATCAAAAAGATGCCGTGCTGGTGCCCCCCGCTGAAGTGGATTACATGGACGTTTCCCCTAAGCAGCTGGTCAGTGTGGCTACGGCTCTTATTCCTTTCCTGGAAAACGATGATGCCAACAGGGCTTTGATGGGTTCCAACATGCAGCGCCAGGCTGTTCCGCTGATGCGCTCTGAAGCTCCTCTGATCGGAACAGGCATGGAGGTCAAGACCGCTTATGATTCCGGAGTTATGGTTATGTCAGAGCATTCGGGGACTGTCGTTTATGTTTCCAGCACCGAAATAATCGTTAAACGTGACGAAGAGAGTGATGGACCTGCCAGGGTTATTAACGGGCGTACGGAGGAAGTTTCATTAGAGAAGGCACTCGCTTTTAACCGTACGGGTTGTGATATTTACCTTCTGCAGAAATTTAAACGTTCTAACCAGGGCACGTGTATGAATCAGGTTCCTATAGTCAAAAAAGGCCAGCAGTTAAAAAAGGGTGAGATTATCGCAGACGGTCCTTGTTCTGATCAAGGTGAGCTGGCTTTAGGTAGAAATATTCTGGTAGCTTTTATGCCCTGGGAAGGCTACAATTACGAGGATGCAATCCTTGTCAGTGAAAAAATGGTGAAAGAGGACATGTTCACCTCTATCCATATAGAAGAGTATGAATCGGAGGCAAGAGATACGAAGCTGGGCCCCGAAGAGATAACCCGTGATATACCCAACGTGGGGGAAGAAGCCCTTAAAGACTTGGACGAACGGGGTATTATTCGTATAGGGGCAGAAGTGCGGGCAGGCGATATACTGGTGGGTAAAGTCACTCCGAAAGGGGAGACGGAGTTAACAGCGGAGGAAAGGCTCCTAAGGGCTATCTTCGGAGAAAAAGCCAGGGAAGTGCGCGATACTTCCCTGAAAGTGCCTCACGGGGAGTCGGGAATGATTGTAGATGTAAAAGTGTTTTCACGGGAGGCGGGGGATGAGCTTTCGCCGGGAGTGAATCAGCTGGTTAGGGTCTTTATAGCCCAGAAAAGGAAAGTATCAGAAGGAGATAAGATGGCCGGGCGCCACGGGAACAAGGGGGTCATAGCCCGTATCCTGCCCGAAGAAGATATGCCATTTTTACCTGATGGTACTCCCGTTGAGATCGTTCTTAGTCCTTTGGGGGTGCCTTCACGAATGAATATAGGGCAGGTGTTGGAGACTCACATGGGATGGGCCGCACAAGTCCTTGGACTTCATGTTGCATCTCCCGTATTTGATGGTGTGCAGGAAGAGGATATCTTCAAAGCCTTTGAAGAGTCCGATCTGCCTATGAACGGGAAAACTGTTTTAAAGGATGGTCGCACCGGTAAGCCCTTTGATAATGAAGTAACAGTGGGCTATATCTATATGTTGAAGCTGGCCCACCTGGTCGATGACAAGATCCATGCCCGTTCTACAGGGCCTTACTCCCTGGTAACTCAACAGCCATTGGGAGGGAAGGCACAATTCGGAGGACAAAGATTTGGAGAGATGGAAGTTTGGGCACTGGAAGCTTATGGAGCGGCCTATACCCTCCAGGAGATTCTAACCGTGAAATCCGACGATGTGGTAGGCAGGGTGAAGACCTACGAGTCGATTGTTAAAGGTGATAACGTGCCGGAACCCGGGGTTCCGGAGTCCTTTAAGGTTTTGATCAAAGAACTGCAGAGCCTGGGTCTGGATGTAAAAGTATTAAGCGAAGAAGAGGGCGAAGTTCCTATTCGGGAAGAGGACGGGGAAACGGAGCACATTCTGGATGTCAATCTTGAGGGCATGGAAGGTGAAGAGATTCAACCCGGCAGAAGCGAATTGGAAAAAAATGAGGAAGCCCCTTTACTGACCGAAGAAGAACTGGAAGAGATTCCTATTGAGAAGGATGCTGCGGAATATCAATTACCTAATGAGGATGAGACAGAGAGCGCTGCTGTTAAGGACAATGATTCCGAAGAAGAAAATGATGATGAGCTCCTTGAAGGCGAAGAGCTTCTCTCAGATAGTTCCAAGACCCGCAGCCAGATGAGCAAAGAGGAATAAAGATGTTTCGAATGCTGAATAGTGATAACCTGGAAGGGGGAAATTGCCCTTGTTGGATGTCAACAATTTTGATTCTTTACAGATTAGCTTGGCATCACCCGAGCAGATCAGGGCCTGGTCAAGAGGGGAAGTAAAAAAACCCGAGACCATTAATTACCGTACCTTAAAGCCTGAAAGAGAAGGACTTTTTTGTGAAAAGATCTTTGGCCCGCAAAAAGATTGGGAATGTCACTGCGGAAAATATAAGCGGGTGCGATACAAAGGAATAGTTTGCGACCGCTGTGGAGTAGAGGTGACCCGGGCAAAGGTTCGAAGAGAGCGGATGGGCCACATAGAGTTGGCCGCTCCCGTCTCCCATATCTGGTATTTTAAAGGCATTCCGAGCCGTTTGGGGCTTCTTTTGGATATGTCCCCCCGTGCCCTGGAAAGAATTCTTTATTTTGCCGCATATGTAGTCATTGATCCTGGTGAAACCTATCTCAGCAAGAAACAGCTTTTGACAGAAACTGAATACAGGGAATACCGGGAAAAGTATGAAGCCTTATTTAATGCTGGCAAGGGTTTCAAGGCGGACATGGGCGCAGAAGCCATTAAAAAATTGCTGGAAGAGGTCGAACTGGAAGAGCTTGCGGAAGAACTCCGTGACGAGTTAAAGGTAAGTAGCGGCCAAAAGAAAGTGCGAGCCATCCGCCGCCTGGAGGTAGTAGAGTCTTTACGCAACTCCGATAATTTTGCGGCCTGGATGATCCTTGATGCCATACCTGTTGTTCCACCAGACCTTAGACCTATGGTGCAGTTGGATGGAGGAAGGTTTGCCACCTCTGATTTAAACGATCTCTACCGCCGTGTTATTAATAGAAATAATCGTCTGAAAAGGCTTTTAGATCTTGGAGCGCCCGATATTATTGTTCGCAACGAAAAGCGTATGCTCCAGGAAGCGGTGGATGCCCTGATAGACAACGGAAGGCGCGGTCGCCCCGTGACCGGACCCGGCAATCGCCCCCTGAAATCTTTAAGCGATATGCTGAAAGGGAAGCAGGGCCGTTTTCGCCAGAACCTTCTTGGCAAAAGAGTGGACTATTCCGGCCGTTCCGTGATAGTGGTTGGCCCAGAGCTAAAGCTTTACCAGTGCGGGCTCCCCAAAGAGATGGCCCTGGAGCTGTTCAAGCCTTTTGTAATGCGGAAGCTGGTAAAAGACGGTTTTTCACATAATATAAAGAGTGCAAAGAGAATGGTGGAAAAAGCAAGGCCCGAAGTGTGGGATGTCCTAGAAGAGGTCATTAAAGATCATCCTGTGTTGCTGAATCGCGCGCCTACTCTGCACCGCCTGGGTATCCAGGCTTTTGAGCCGGTGTTGGTCGAGGGCAGGGCTATACAGATCCATCCCCTGGTCTGCACCGCTTATAACGCCGATTTCGACGGTGACCAGATGGCTGTTCACGTCCCTCTTTCTGCTGAGGCGCAGTCCGAAGCACGTGTTCTTATGCTTTCGGCCAATAATTTATTGAACCCCAAGGATGGTCGGCCTGTAGTAACTCCTACCCAGGACATGGTTTTGGGGCTCTACTATCTCACCGTGGAAAAAGAAGGCGGCAAGGGAGAAGGAAGCTTTTACCAAGGCTTTTTTGAAGCAATGATGGCTTACGATCAAGGGGTTTTAGAGCTTCAATCCCGCATAATTATAGATGTAACCGGCTTGAAAAAAGGCAACTTGCAACTCGCAGGTGGAGAAAACGAACAAAGATTCCTTATCACCACTCCTGGCAAAATAATTCTAAACGAGATCTTCCCGAACGACTTTCCTTACTTAAATAACGCTGATATAGAAGTGCCCCTGCAGGAAGGTTTCCTTTGTTCGAGAAAAGAAGCATCTCTTGGTGAAATATACAGGCGCCTTTACGAACTGCCTTTGAACAATCCCATCAAGAAGACTTTTACATCTGGGTTGATTGGTCTCTGCTACCGCAAGTACGGGGCCACTGAAGCGTCACAAATCCTGGATGAAATGAAATCTCTTGGGTTTGAATATGCCACTTTGGCAGGTGTGACCATCGGCATAGATGATATCATTATTCCCGTTTCAAAAAAAGATACCCTTTCCGATGCCGATAAACAGGTGGAAGAGATCGAGAAGCAGTATCGCAAAGGTTTTATCACGGTTGACGAACGGTACGACCGTATTATCGGAATCTGGCATAGAGCTAAGGAAGACATATCGTTAGCTTTGATGGACGGATTTGGTTCTTTTAACCCTGTCTACATGATGTCCCACTCCGGGGCGAGGGGTAATGAATCTCAGATTACTCAGCTGGCCGGCATGCGTGGCCTTATGGCTGATCCTACCGGTAGAATTCACGATATCCCTATCAAGGCCAACTTCCGTGAAGGTCTTACAGTTTTGGAATATTTTATCTCTACCCACGGCGCCAGAAAAGGACTTGCGGATACGGCTCTTAAGACGGCCGATTCCGGTTATCTTACCCGCCGCCTGGTAGACGTGGCCCAAGATGTTATAGTTCGTGACAGGGATTGCGGAACCATGCAGGGTGTGGTTGTGGACGAGATGCGCGATGAGCAGGATATCATCGAAGATCTTACAGAGCGCATCGTGGGACGCTTTGCCTTGGAGGATATCACCCATCCCGAAAGCGGCCAGGTTATCGTTTGGGCCGATGAAATGATAGACGAAGAGCTGGCGGCGAAGATTACGGCAGCGGGAATTAAAGAGGTCAATATTCGTTCTATTATAACCTGCAAATCGCGATACGGGGTCTGCGTTAAATGTTACGGACGCAACCTGGCCAACGGGCAGCTGGTTGATGTTGGCGAATCCGTGGGCATAATCGCCGCTCAGTCTATTGGTGAACCAGGAACACAGCTTACCATGCGTACCTTCCATACCGGTGGTGTGGCCGGCGATGATATAACCCAGGGTCTTCCCCGGGTGGAAGAACTTTTTGAAGCTCGAAAGCCCAAAGGACAGTCTCTAATCACTGAGATAGCCGGACGGGTTGAATTTAGAGAGATTCGCAACAAGAGGGAGTTAAAAGTATATTCTCCCCACGGTGAAATAAAAACCTACCCGATTCCTTATGGTGCCCGCTTGAAAGTTAAGGATGACGAAGTAGTAGAGGCGGGCCAGGAATTAACCGAGGGCTCTATTAACCCCCATGACCTTTTAAAAGTGCGGGGCATAAGGGGAGTTCAGCTCTATCTCCTGCAGGAGGTGCAGAGGGTCTACCGCATGCAGGGTGTGGACATTAACGATAAACATATTGAAGTTATCATTCGTCAGATGCTTAAAAAGGTTAAACTTGATGAGGCCGGTGATTCTGGACTTCTGCCCGGCAGCTTAGAAGACAATTTTACGGTGGAAGAAGTAAACCGAAAAATTTCTGAAACTGGTAACAGCCCCGCTGTTGCACGGCCGGTACTTTTAGGAATTACCAAGGCCTCCCTGGCCACCGATTCTTTCCTCTCCGCTGCATCTTTTCAGGAGACTACAAGGGTGCTCACAGAGGCTTCTATTAAGGGACGCATTGATCCTCTCCTGGGCTTGAAGGAAAATGTTATCATAGGCAAGCTTATTCCCGCAGGGACGGGCATGTCTAGATACCGCAATGTAAATGTGATTTCGGTTGAACCGGAGGCGGATGAGGATTCATTGTGGGATGACGCCCAAGAAATGGAACAAAAAGTAGTTAACGGCTTGGAGGAAGAAACGCCTGACGAAGACTCAGTTGAAAATGAGGAAGAAGCTGGGATGGTTGAAGAAAAAGGTGAAGATGGAAAGCCCGAGGATAAAGACACTGCTTCTGTAGAATAGGTTACGGGTCGGTGGCGTTGAAGTGTTACCGACTCGAAAGAAAATATTATATAGGATTAAGGGCTGCAAAATTTATTGACATTACCGTCTACGGGTGTTAAAATATCAAGGTATGTTTTACACGCTGCAAATATAGCTTTTCCCTGATAGCAGTCAGGAACGCCTTCGATGAATCTGAAAAGGGGAGGAGGACAAGTTCAATATGAAGCCGGAAGATTTAAAGAGCGCTCGCAGAAAAGTGGTAGGAACAAGGCAGACCGCCAAGGCCGTGGAAAGCGAAAAGGCAATTGTTGTTTTCGTGGCGGAAGACGCGGATAAAAAAGTTGTCGCTCCTGTGTTGAACGCCTGCCAGGAGAAAAATGTTGATTATCATTATGTGGATAGTATGGAAGAACTAGGGAAGGCCTGTAATATTAAGGTAGGAGCAGCAATGGCTGCAATATTATCAAGTTAATTAAGGCCGACACCATAACTTAAGGTCATTCGACTTGGATAGAAGTAGAGGCAGGAAAGGAGGTGTACCTTTGCCGACATTAAATCAACTGATTCGCAAAAACAGGAAAAAGATAAAGGAAAAATCCAATGCGCCTGCTTTGGGGAGCTCGCCCCAGAAAAGAGGGGTCTGCACCAGGGTTTCTACCACCACTCCCAAAAAACCTAACTCGGCATTGCGCAAAATTGCGCGTGTAAGGTTGACCAATGGTATTGAGGCCACAGCGTATATTCCCGGCGTCGGGCATAACTTGCAGGAACACTCGGTGGTTTTGGTAAGAGGAGGGCGAGTGAAAGATCTGCCGGGGGTCCGGTATCACCTGGTTAGGGGGGCCCTGGATGCTGCTGGAGTAGAGAAAAGAAGACGGGGGCGTTCTAAGTACGGCGCCAAGAAGCCCAAAGAATAACCCTGGAAAGGAGGTATAGTTCTTGTCCAGAAAAGGTCCCATTCCCAAGAGGGAGATAGCGCCTGATCCTGTAAACAAGGATCATCTGGTGGCAAAGTTCATTAATAAGCTGATGTATGATGGTAAGAAAGGTACTGCCCAGGCCATATTTTATGATTCCATGGATATCATTGCCGAAAAAACAGGGCAAGATCCCCTGGAAGTCTTTCACGCTGCTGTTCGCAATGTTTCACCTGTCTTGGAAGTTAAAGCAAGACGAGTCGGTGGTGCTACTTACCAGGTTCCTATAGAGGTTGATACACACCGTAAAATTATCCTGGCCATCAGGTGGCTGGTTAATAATTCTAGAAAACGCGGCGAAAAGACGATGGCCGAGAGATTATCCACTGAATTGTTGGATGCTTACAATAATACCGGAACAACCGTGAAGAAAAAGGAAGATACACACAAGATGGCCGAGGCAAACAAAGCTTTTGCCCATTACCGTTGGTAGATACGGATCCTTTTCCTTTGCAATGCCATATGGCGCTGTTATCTAAGGAGGGTTATTTATGGATTTAGCTCAAACCAGGAATATAGGCATAATTGCACACATTGATGCTGGAAAAACCACCACTACTGAGCGGATCCTCTTTTACACTGGCAAAGTGCATAAACTAGGCGAAGTACACGATGGGGCAGCTACTATGGATTGGATGGTCCAGGAACAGGAGAGAGGGATCACCATTACTTCTGCTGCAACTACCTGTTTCTGGAAAGATGCGCGAATTAACATTATAGACACACCAGGGCACGTGGACTTTACGGT
>CAZMLU010000042.1:0-14899 GCA_964567295.1 uncultured Desulfovibrionaceae bacterium | reverse complement strand
TGGCCTGTGCCGGTTCTTTCATCTTTGCCCTGGCCCCGAGCTTGTTTTACGCCTTTCTGGGTAGGGGGTTGGTAGGGCTGGGAGTATCCGTAGTCTTTGTATCTATTTTAAAGTTCCAGGTGAGCTGGTTTAAGCCCGCCCGTTTTGCAACCATCACCGGGTTGACAGGCTTGGCTGGCAATGTAGGAGTTGCTCTGGGCACAACCCCACTGGCCCTACTAGTCGCTGGCTTCGGATGGCGCAACTCCTTCCTGGTTATAAGTGTAGCTACTTTTTTCATCGCCCTGGCCTGCTGGATATTGGTGCGTAACGAGCCGTGGGAAATAAAAAAAGAAGAAGAAAACAGTAGTATTCAAGGTGATTCTACTACCTTCCGCAGTCTTACAGACGCTCTAAAAAATGTCCTTAGGAACCGGCGTACCTGGCCCATCCTTGCCAGCGCCTTTGGAATTTACGGCACTTTTTTCGCCTTCAGCGGCACCTGGAGCATAACCTATCTAATGCAAACTTACAATTTGCCCAGAAACGCTGCCGCAAATTATATGCTTGCCCTAACCATAGGAATGATCATCGGGCTTCCCCTGGTAGGCTTAATTTCCGACAGGATCGGGCAACGCAGGCGCCCCTTGCTGCTTCTTTTCCTGCTCTACACCTCTTTATGGGCCGCTTTTTACTTCTGGAACGACGGAAAACCTCCCCAGGAAGCTCTTTATCCCCTCTTTTTCCTCATGGGACTTAGCGGCGGTGCTTCCTCGGTAATCCTTCCCATGGGCAAAGAAGTCAACGATCCTGCCTATGCCGGTATAGCTCTCAGTGTGATCAATATCGGACCCTTTTCAGGGATGGCCATTATGCAGCCCCTGCTGGGGTACGTGCTGGACTTGCGCTGGGACGGTTTGTTAGTGGAGGGAACGAAGGTCTATCCCCTGGCTGCCTACCGAGGACTTTTCGCCACTTGCCTGTTAGTGCTCCTGGTTTGCTTTGCAATATCCCTGGCTACACGGGAAACAGGTTGTCAAAATGTTTATAAAAAAACAGGGAAGACAAACTTTCCTTAGCTTCTCCCCTGTGTTCAAACATATTTATACTACTCAGATTGATTAACACAACCTGGAAACGTGTCGTAAATAATGCTCATCTCTTTTATTTTGCCGTTAGCATTAAAATAAAATACATCAACACACTCAAAGGTAGTCACAACCCCACTTTTCAATTTCCAGTTATATCGGAAATGTCCTGCGCCTGTAGAAGTGTCATGCAGATTGATAAAGGTATTCAGGATCGCAATCTCCGAGGCAGAGGTGTCCCGAAATAACTCCGCATAAAAATCAGAAGCCTGGCGGGTCCCATAAATGGGAGAGTGTACTACCCCGTCATTCTCAAAAACCGCTATTATAGCCTCGTAGTCCCCTCTCTCCAGTGCCTGGAGGTAGTTTGTGATAATCTGCAATACCTGCTTTGTCTCAACCTACCCTCTCACCCACCTATCCAGCTCTTGATATCTTTGACCGGTATTTTTACTGCCGTACGACCTGTATCCAGGTGGTACCTTTAATGGGTTCTACATTGCGGCCATCTTCATAGCGAAAAATGGTTTCCGCTCCTTCCTTTTCCCAACTTAAATCGTACTTACGTCCTCCTTCGTATAGCGCTCCTCGGCCAGAGCCCTCCAGGTGAATATTTACCAATCCTCCCGAGCTCGGCACATTCTGGTGAGGTGTTTCTCGAACAATTATACGGTCGGCGTAGTACTGCTCTTCGTTTTCTTTATCTGTATGAGGAGAATCGTTTATAAAGCGGAAGTAAACATCCTTCTCCTCGTCATATTCATAATGCACACGGTTGGAAGGGTCATAAATTATTTCCAGCCTCTCTTCTGTCGTATACGATGGCCTATTATCGAAATCATCACGCAACGAAAGCTCTTTTTCAACAACCTCAGGTTTATCCCCTGCTGCCCGGTAGAGGTTGTTAGTATTGGTGTAAAGGTTATGTGGGGCGCGGCGCGAAGAATCTCGCCAAAAATGACCGTAGTCACCAATCTGGAACAGCCCCAGCCCACTGACCATATCCCTCGTACGAGCAGAATACCCGCTGTGGGCGATAATACCTCCATGCTCCACAGACTGTTCGGCAAAATAGGGACGCAGGCTGCGTATAGGACCAATATTAAAGTTATCCTCATGCAGCGTCTTAAAGACCGCTAAATAACGGGTAGAGCCCCCCTCTACCAGGAATTCATAAACTATATCTGCCCTCTGCAGACCTGACGAAGGCCTCGCCGCAGGGTTGTTATCATAGACAACGGATATGGCAGGAAATATTTCCCGGACTGTTACAGTTGTCGGCTCTTCCTCGGGTTCTTCCTCTTCTTCTTCGGCCCTTGCCAGCTCCCTGGCTTCCACGGCCTCATCAAAAAACCTTCCCAGTTGGGGGTTTATATCCTCCCCGGCTCTATAATAATGACCAAAAATGTCCTTTTTGTGCCAGCCGTCATCTCCCAGGGAATACTGCAGGAATTGCACCGCTTGGCCGGCAAACACAGCTCTTACAAGTGACTGATCGTCATTATATATGTCCACGCTATAATTCCAATCTTTTTTTTCCTGATCAGAATCTAATGTAAACTGGACTTCTTCAACCAATTCCAGGAAAGCCTCGATCTTTTCCTCTTCTTCTACCGTTACTTTTTCGACAGGGGCTCTATCATTGTTCTCATTGATAGAAAGCTGCACGATACCATCGGCCTCCAGGTCAGCGATCTCGTAAAAGGTATAGACCTTTGCAGGCCTTGCAGCATTGAAGACCAGCAACGCGGCTATTATAATCAATACCGTACCCGAGACTATGACAAGCTTTTTCCTGCCCCAGAACCTTTTCAGCCCCGAAAAGAATAAATTTTTATATCTTTCCATTCATTCCTTTCCTTTCTTCGTTAAATAACAGTGCTTTTACCCAAGCAAAACAACATCACCTTGTCTCCTTTAACAATCTCCCCAGGCTTCTGAATCCTCATTTTTTCCATAAAGGGCAAACACCTTCCGGAAATGGAAGCCATATACGGCAAAGGTTACCGCTTCAGGCAAAAAGCGAGGATACTTGAAGAGGGTTTTAAGCAGCAAGGACCAATACGATAGCCTGCCTTTCTCTAAAACACCCAGGTAAAAAGAAGCTTTGAAAAGCGCTTTTAGATAGCGCAGGTTAAGTTCATTTGAAGTAAGCCGTCTTTTGAAAGGTTTAAATTCTTGAAAAAATGCCATAACCCGCTTGTTAAAAGAGGCCGGATTATAAATCGTGGTGACAATTTTCCTATATCCTTCCATTAACTCATTGTAATCCATTTTGGGAACAAAGTTTAAGGTAAAATCCGTATTACTATCAGAAATCTCAGTTAGAAGCCGGTTTTCCCTTTGCAGGCGGTCGTACAACTTTGACCCTTTTATCGCATTTAACAGTCCCACCATTGCTGTTACTATTCCGCTCTGCTGGATAAAGTTGATCTGTGCATCAAAGATGGAAGCTGGGTCGTTATCAAAACCCACTATGAAACCTCCGGACACCTGTATCCCATGGTTATGGATCTTTTTTACAGAATCTACCAGGTTGCGTTGAGCGTTATGAAACTTATGGCACTCCTTGAGGCTTTCTTCATCCGGAGTCTCAATGCCAACGAACACCTCCTTAAAACCGGCTTTTTGCATCATCTCCATTAGTTCCTCATCATCAGAAAGGTTAATAGACGCTTCAGTTAAAAACCTAAAAGGATGCTTTCTATTTTCCATCCACTCTATAACGGCCGGCAATACATCCTGCTTTAAAACAGCCTTATTCCCGATAAAGTTATCATCCACAATAAAGACAGTTCCCCTCCAACCGTTAAGATAGAGGGCATCCAGCTCTTCCAAGAACTGGTCTCTGGCCTTCAAACGAGGTTTACGGCCGAGCAAAAAGGTAATATCACAAAATTCACAGTCAAAAGGACAGCCTCGGGAATACTGAATACTCATTGCCACGTAATGATCCATGTTAATGAGATCCCAGGCTGGAGCCGGAGTTTCTGTAAGGACAGGCTTTTCAGGAGATGAATAGACTTTCTTCAACGTTCCCTTATGCAGATCTTCAAGGAAAAGTGGAAGGGTAACTTCTGCTTCATCCAGAACAAGGCATTCCACCTCCCCTACCTCTTCTCCCTCAGTAGTAAAAAGAGGTCCACCGGCCACAACTTTTACCCCTAACTCCTGGCAGCGTTCAATAACTTCCTTTGTAGATTCTCTCTGCACAGCCATGGCGCTAAGAAACACGTAGTCTGCCCACCTGAGTTGATCATCTTCAAGTTTTTCCACATTCAAGTCCAGGACCTTTTTTTCCCACTCGGCGGGGATCATGGCAGCTACAGTTAATAGTCCTAGCGGCGGGTAAGCTGCTTTTTTGTCGATAAAACCAACAGCATATTTATAACTCCAAAAGGTATCCGGATATTCGGGATAAATAAGTAATACTCTCATATTATTTTTCACTTCTCCTCTGCATAATTAACTTCATGATCTACTATAACATAGCTGGTGGAAGAATTCTACCGACTTCTTAAACAAATATTCCGTAAAGGTTCACCTAAAACTTTTTCCACAGGTTAATGGAAGACCATTTATGGTTTAGAGCAGTGAGTCAAATATAGAAAAAGTATTTTAGAGACAATTGAGTAAATTCTTGCCCGGTGGTATAATTCAACGAGTAAGGAAAAAATAACGAGAGAAAAGAGGGCATATAAACGTGCCATTACTGGAAGCAAAAAACATAAAAAAAAGCTACCAAATGGGCGAAGTTACTGTATATGCTTTGCGGGGAGTGGATTTCGACCTCTACGAGAAAGAACTTGTGGTAGTGCTGGGCCCAAGCGGATCGGGGAAAAGCACCCTCCTTAATATTATTGGGGGCATGGATAAAGCAAGCGAGGGGGAATTTTATTTTGGCAGCCGCCCCCTGCACCGGGCTAGTGATAAGGAGCTCACCTCTTACCGTCGCAATGAAGTGGGTTTTATCTTCCAGTTTTACAACCTGATGCCTAACCTGACAGCTTATGAAAATATTGACCTCTCTGCACAAATTGCCAAAGACCCTCTCGACATTGATGAGTTGCTGGACACAGTAGGTCTAAAAGACCGGCGAAACCACTTTCCTTCTCAACTTTCCGGTGGCGAACAACAACGGGTTGCTATTGCCAGGGGGCTGGCCAAAAACCCCCAAATGCTTTTGTGCGATGAGCCTACAGGATCATTGGACCTGTCCTCGGGAATACAAATTTTAAAATTGCTGCGGGATTTTACCGATAACTATCAAAAAACAGTGGTTATTATTACCCACAACACTGACATCAGCCAAATGGCAGACCGGGTAATTTATTTGAAGGACGGCCTGGTAGATAAGATGGAAACGCATGAAAAACCCGTCCCTGCTGAAAAGGTGAGCTGGTAATGCTTTGGAAAAAAATGATCCGTGACATTTTAAGCAACAAAGGCTCTTACTTGGCCTGCCTGGTACTAATACTGATCGGTCTTGTTGTCTTCACTTCATTTTCAATAGTAAGAGATAATTTGAGCATGGCTCAAGAATCATTTTACAAGAACCAGAACTTCGCCCATGGTTTTATTGAACTGGAATCCATGCCACAAAGAAACGCAGCTGGGCTTTCTCAAATAGATGGAATAAAGGATATCAACGGACGGATAGTAAAAGAAGTACAATTATATGAGCCCCTGCGGGAAGAAAGCATCTATCTAAAACTTGTAGCCTTGGATTTGCGAGAACCTCGGATAGTCAACGAGATGCTGCTCTTAGAAGGTGAAGAACTGACTGCAGGTGAACTTAAGGTCTGGGTCGACAACCAGTTCTTTGAAGCAAACCGTTTAGAACTATATCAGGACCTGGAGATTATTGCAGGCGGAGCACTAAAAAGGCTTGCCCTGGCTGGAGTGGGGATGAGCCCGGAGTTCACCTATCCCTTAAGAGACCAAAAAGAGCTCTACCCTAACCCGGAACAATTTGGAATTGCTTTCCTTTCTCTTGAGGATATGAACACCTTGTTTCCAGAGACTCGGGGGATGGTAAATGACCTGGTATTTACCTTGGAACCAGGCACCGATTTTGAGAGGGTAAAAAACGAACTAGAACCCCGATTGGAACAGTACGGGTTAAAAACCATCTATCCCAGGGAAGACCAGACCAGCCACTTAATTTTAAGCGAAGAAATAACCCAAATTGGCAATATGTCCCGTGTACTGCCGCTGCTTTTTCTCCTCATCGCAGGTATTATTCTATATATCATGTTAAAACGCCTGGTGGAACAGCAGCGTGGTCAGATCGGTATTCTAAAAGCCTTTGGCTATACAAACACAGAGGTGCTGATACATTACCTTTCCTACGCTCTGCTGATGGGCAGCATCGGGGGATTAGTAGGTGGCACCGTTGGCATTTTGCTTGCTACTCCCCTGACAGGGTTTTTGCTGGAATTCTTTAACGTTCCCCTGGTTCATGATGGGTTTTTCCTGTATTATCTGTTTCTCGGCTTATTCTTGTCCGTGGGTGTCTCCCTTTTTTCCGGCTATCACGGGTGTAAAAACGCCTTAAAATTAAAACCGGCAGAGGCCATGCGTCCGGAAACCCCGCCCCTGGCCAGAAAGGCACTTTTGGAGAGAGTAAATTTCTTGTGGGAAATGCTCACTATCCAGGGAAAGATGGCGGTAAGAAATCTGTCTCGGAACCGGAGCAGAACCCTTTTTTTGTTTCTGGGAATTATGATCAGCTGTTCTGTGGTAGCCATGACATGGTCATTTATCGACCTGATTGACAAAATGGTATTCTACCAGTATGAAGAAGTGGAAACTTATGATGCTAAAATGACCCTCACCGCTCCCGCGGACAGGAAAATGGTAAATTGGGAATTGCAGCGTTTTCCGGAAGTAAGCAGAGCAGAGCCGCTCCTGGAAGCACCGGTGACCCTTTCCCAGAGGTGGCTGCAGGAAGATGTAATGTTGTTGGGGCTCACCGAAAAGGGCACACTCTATAACATTTTGGATGCAGAAGGTAACAGAATTACTCCCAGCACAAAAGGCCTTATCCTCTCGAATCGCCTGGCAGAAAAGCTGCAGGCTTCGGTAGGAACAGTCTTAGAACTGGAAAGTCCCTTACTACGAAATGAAGAGGCAACTCAAAAAATTCCGGTGGCAGATATAATACCACAGTATCTAGGCATGAATGCCTATATGGAAATCTCCGGCCTGGAAGAAATACTGGAACAGGACAAAATAACTTCATCTGTCCTTATAAATGTTAATAACTTAAATGGGGAAAATGGTTCTCATGGCGTCTCGGTACTACGGGATCGTTACCGGGAAAGCGATATGGTAAGCGGCATTGATGCGAGAGAAGAGCGGCTGCAAATGACAAGGGAACTTATGGAGGCATTTGGAAGCGCTATCTATATATATGTTTTTATTGGGGTAATCATTTGTTTTGCTATCATCTACAGTTCCAGCTTTATAACCTTGTCAGAACGCAGTCGTGAACTTGCTTCCATGATGGTGCTGGGGCTGTCTCCCCGAGAAGTGTTTTCTGTGATCACCTTTGAACAGTGGTTTATAAGTGTTTTTGCCATGATTGCAGGCCTTCCCCTGGCCAACCTAATGCAGTGGGGGTTTTCGCGAGAAATGAGCACAGACCTCTACAGCATACCCGCAGATGTGCCAGCCGAGTCTTTATTTATGGCCCTGCTCATTACCTCTTTATCTATCTGGCTTGCCCAGAGATTTGCTATGAGAAAAATCGAACGATTAAGTTTGATCGATGTTTTAAAGACAAGAGAGTGAACGAAGGAGGCATAATAAATGCACAAAAAGTGGAAAATCGTTTTCGGCGTGCTTCTCCTGCTGGCGGCCGGGTTATTCATCATCACTCAATTTTTGGAAACACCTGAAGTTGAAGTAAGAGAGGCAATACCAACTAATATTAAAAGAAGTTTTTCTGAAGAAGCTACAATAACGCCACGGCAAGAACGAACAATCTATGCAATACACACTGCCCGTATTGAAAAGCTCCTGGTGAAAGAAGGAAGCCAGGTTAATGCAGGTGATCCTATAGCAGTTTTAGATGATGGCGAATTGCAATATTCACTGCAAGAATTGAAAGCCAACCTGGACATCCTGGAAGGCGAAAGGAGACACCTGGAAGAAGAACCTGGCCAAACCCAAATCGAAAGCTACCAACTGCGCGCCGATGAAGCAAGAGAAGTTCTGGAGGCAGCGAGAAGAAGCCTGGAAAGAATAGATAGTCTATACCTGGAATCCTATGAGCTAAGAGTAAACGAAGCGCAAGAAAGCTTGAAAACAGCAGAAAATAACTATAACAGGGTAAAAAATCTTTTTGAAGAGGATATTGTCTCCCTAGTAGAATATGAAACTGCCCGTGAAAAAGTCTCACAAGCAGAAAACTATCTTGCCCAGCGCGAACAGGAATTACAAATATTTGTCGAAGCAGAATACGAGGAAGCAGAGGAACTGGTAAAAAAAGCAGAGTATAACCTGGCCCAACAGGAAAAAGCCCTGCAAATTTTACACGAATCCCACCAGCCATCCCAAGGAAGCAGGGACTCCATCGAAGCCCAAAAAAGAGCAGTTCATGCCAAAATGGATTTGATCGAATACCAGATGGGTTACTATAGGCTGGAGGCCCCTATCAGCGGAACAATAAGTTTTCTGGAAATGGGTGAAGGAGAACTGGTACAACCGCAGGTCCCCCTTGCTAAATTATTTCAGGACGGTGATTGGCAGGTGGAAACACGGGTCTTAACCAGCGATGTTCATGATATTTACCCTGGCATGCAAGTTGAACTGCTGCTGGAGATAAGAGATGAGGAAATAAGATTCGCCGGCAAAGTAGAAGAAATATCTCCTTATGCACAAGAAAGTCTCTCACCATTGGGGCTGGAAGAAGAACGGGTCAAAATCACTATCAATCCTGAAATTCCCGAGGATATTGTCCTGGCACCCGGATATAAACTTGATGTAGACTTCACCACAGAGGAACTTTCAGGGGTATTGGTGGCACCCAAAACCGCCCTTTTTCCTTATCAGGGAGAAGATGCCCTTTTGGTGGTTGAAAATGGTCAAACTAGAATACAAACTGTTCAAACAGGCATGGAAACAAGGCAGGATATAGTAGTCACTGAGGGCTTGGAAGAAGGTGCTTTGTTCATCCTCGACCCCCAATTAAGCGGTGTTGAGGAAGGAACTGCGGTTACTTATACCATCATAAACGAAAAGGAATAGCAAGGAATGGATCTGAAATATATCATTTATATTAAGATATTTTTACAGAAAGACCTTCTTCACCAGGGAAAAGTATATCAATGGTACTTCCGACAAAAAGGGTATCTACGTAGATGTTTAATCCTTCCTGTTCATAACGAGTGTAGTTTTCTTTATCACTTGGCTCACCTGCTCGCACGGCAGGAATATCTTCAATGCCAGCTCAACAACCTGGCGCTACTATCTCCACCGTCACGGCAGGATCTCTGCCCTTTTTAGTGAGATATTCTTTTGCTTGAGGAGTTATTGTTATTAACAACTTTGACTTCCCCTTTCCATTTGCTTTAAAAAGTTGAACCTTTTCACCTTTCTATCTTTTTCATCTATTTCACATTATAACCTTTTTTCCGCATTATTTTAAGTGTTCTGCAGAAAAAGTAAAAGCATTACTACGTTTACAGCTCTGCCGGTCCCTATATTTTTTAAAAAAAGCAGGAACATGCATTAAAATGTCAAAACTGTAACAAAGGACGCCAAAACCAACGTGCTGATCGTTGAATAAAAAACGTTTACCAAGAAAGGAAAGTTATGGAACTTATCGCCACGACTACCTTCGGGCTAGAAGCCGTTGTAAAGAGAGAACTGCAAGCCCTGGGGTATACCGATATAAAAGTAACTGACGGCAAAGTAGCTTTCAAGGCTGATAAAGAGGATATACCAAGGGCCAACCTCTGGTTAAGAACAGCAGATCGGGTCTTACTTAGCCTGGGAGAATTTAAAGCTCTATCCTTCGATGAGCTTTTTGAAAAGACAAAAGCCTTGCCCTGGGGAAGCTGGATTACTCGGGAAGGAAAATTTACCGTAAACGGAAAATCCGTCAAATCACAGCTGTTCAGCATTTCTGATTGCCAGGCCATCGTTAAAAAAGCAGTAGTAGAAAAGCTTAAAGAAAAGTACGCCGAGGAATGGTTCCCGGAAACGGGGCCGGAATACACTATCCAGGTCTCCCTCCTCAAAGATATCGCCACTTTGACTATTGATACCAGCGGAACAGGTTTACACAAAAGAGGCTACCGGCAGGAAGCAGTAGAAGCTCCTCTAAAAGAGACCCTGGCAGCGGCAATGATACAGTTAAGCTACTGGAACAAAAATAGGGTATTACTGGATCCTTTCTGCGGTTCGGGCACTATTCCCATAGAAGCCGCCCTCTTCGGACGGAACATTGCCCCGGGCTTAAACCGCAGGTTCGCCTCGGAGGAATGGCCTATCATTGGAAAAGAACTCTGGAAAAAAGCTAAAGTAGAGGCCTTCAATGCTATCGACCATGACACCCCCGTTCGCATCCTGGCCTCTGATATCGACCCCAAGGCCATCAACACCGCGGAAGCAAACGCATTGCAGGCCGGTGTAGATGATTGCATTCGTTTTTCAGTCAATTCATTGGAGCAGCTCCAGGTTAAAGAAAGCTACGGAGTAGTTATCACTAATCCCCCCTACGGGGAACGGATCGGCAACCAAAAAGAGATTTCACGGCTCTACAAAACCATGGGCCAAAAATTTAGAAATGATTCGACCTGGTCCGTTTATGTTCTTACCCCGGAAGAAAAGGTTGAAAACCTCTATGGAGCTAAGGCCCACCGAAAAAGAAAACTTTACAACGGAAATATAAAGGTAGACCTATACCAGTATTACGGAAAACGTCCACCCCAAAATTAAGCATCTTCTTGCTCTTTTATAAAGCTAGGCTTTTTTTAAAAGTGCCGTCCTGCGCCAAAAGAAAAAGAGAGCCAGAGCAATCACCAGGGGAATAATCGTCAGGTGAAACAGCGTCTTGAATCCAAAGGCAGCTGCTATAAACCCCCAAAAGAGAGAGCCTGAAGCCGCCCCCATATCAACAGCCGTCCAGTACGTAGCATTTGCAGCCCCTTTTTTCTCGGGAGACACACTGCGAATGGCCAGAGCAAGCATAGTAGGCTGAATGAATCCAAACCCGATACCGTACAAAGAACCTCCTACCAACAGGTGCGTTAAGGTGGTTGTTTGCGCTAAGACAGGCATGGCTGCCACAGAAGCCAAGGTCCCTATAATGACGCAAACATCATACCCCTTAAGCCCGCGCCGATCAACAATTATACCGGAAAATGGCCTAGATATTAGAGTAGTTAGAGCCATGGCCGTAAAAAAAAAGCCGGCTGTGGCAAGGCCTTGCTGGGTAGCATAAAGAGGAAGAAAAGAAATAAGGGAGCTATAGGTTATAATAACAAAGAGGATTACAGCAGCGGGTCTCAAAGCTGCCTTTTCCATGAAAACAAATCGTGGAGGAGTTGCAGGCCTTTCCACATGGGGGTACTTTATAAAAAGAACTATTAGCAATGATAGCCCTGTCAAAATAGAGCACGATAGAAAAAGCTCCCTGAAAGAATAATGATCTATCAACCACAAGGCCAGAGCCGGAGAAAGAGCCATGGAGAAACTTAAAGTAAGGCTGTAATAACCCATGCCCTCTCCCATTCTTTCCCGGGGCACAATATCCGATGCCACTGTGCCTGCAGCAGTATTGCCAATTCCCCAACCCAATCCCTGCACAAAACGTAAAATAATGAGCATGAATACCGGCACCAGCCAAACATATAAAATCATAGGTATTATAAAAAGTATGAGGCCGCCCAGAAAAATCCTTTTGCGGCCGTACATATCCAGGGCCCAGCCGGTAACAGGCCTGGAAAAAATGGCAGCTACAGTCAAAGAAGTAAGCGCCAAGCCGGCAATCTGGGTGGTTCCCCCAAAATTTTCAATGTAGATGGGCAAGGTCGGATAAAGGCTGTGAAAAGCCATGAAGATTAAAAGGGTAGAAAAACAGATCAACACAAAGTTGACCGTCCACAACCGGGGTTTTGGCCGTTGGGGGTCGTCCGCTGGTTGTTTTAAAATCTTAGCCATGCGCTCGCTCCTTTTGAGCAGAAATAGTTGTTAGGCATATTCGGAAGCTTTTTCCAGGGATAAGCTCGTGTTAGTTGAAAACCAGGTTGGGCAAGAAAGTTGTAATTCCAGGAAATGCCAGCAAAATAGAAATACATACTATTAGAGCAAATAAAAAAGGCCATATACCGCTAAAAATTACTTCCAATGGAACACTGGGAACAACACCTTTGATAATATAAACATTCATGCCCACAGGAGGTGTAATCACACCCATTGCAGCAACTAATACAATTATAACACCGAACCATATGGGATCATAACCAAGAGTTTGGACAACCACAGGGTAGAAAATCGGAATGGTCAACAACACCAGTGCCAAAGCATCAATGAAAAAACCCAAAAATAAATAAACCACTAATATTATTGCCATTACCATAAACGAAGGTAACGGCAAATCACCAACAAAAGCTGCCAGTTCAAAAGGCATCCTGCTTATTGACATAAATCTTCCAAATATAATCGCTCCTGCTACTAAAAGCATAATCATTCCCGTAGTTCTTGTAGTATCGAGTAAAGCACTTTTTAAATTAACAAACCTGAGATGTCTGGATAATAAAGTAAGAACCAAAACTCCGGCAGCTCCCACTCCACCTGCTTCTGTAGGCGTGAACCAACCTGCAAATAGGCCTCCGAGCGATATAATGAATATTATTAATACTTCCCACACCCCACCGGTTAAAGAGTGAAATGTATCATAATATGAGGCTTTTTCGCCTCTTGGAGCCAAATCTGTATTCCGAGAAGCCAGCATGTATACGGTAATCATATATAATAATGTTAAAAGAATGCCCGGGATGATTCCTGCTAAAAATAACCTACCTATAGATTGTTCAGTAGCGATACCGTATATTATAAAAATTACACTCGGAGGAATTAAAACTCCGATTGCCCCACCTGCGGCGACGCTGGCTGTGGATAAAGAATCCGCATATCCATATCTACGCATCTCTGGAATTGCAATTGCACCTATCGTGGCAGCAGTGGCAGTATTAGAACCACAAACAGCACCAAAGATTGCACAGGTTGCCTGAGTAGCAATTGCAAGTCCTCCTGGGAGATGTCCAATAGCCTTATATGCAAAACTAAATAACCTGGAGCCCATTCCTGAATGAAAAGCCAAAAATCCCATCAAAATAAACATAGGAACCACACTAAGGGAATAAGAAGAAAACGTGGCAAATATTTCTACAGTAAGTACCCTCGATGCAGCAGGTATAGAATTTATAATGCTGAAACCAACAAATCCTACTATTGCCATTGTATAAGCAATGGGCATCCCAGAAAACATAAGTAAAAAAAACAGAAATATGCCTATAATTCCTATGAAAATAGGGCTCATTGTGTTTTCTCCTTTTTTATAGTTTCTATTACTTTAACTACTAGTACAAAAAACAATATTATGAAACCAAGGGAAATAAAATATAAAAATGGAGCTAATGGTATAGCTGTAGTTTCAGTAGTATCTCCTCGCCTTGCCAAATCTCCGGCATATTGAAATAACTGCAAAGAAATATAACCAATAAATAAAATTGTAATTATGTTTAAAAAAACCTGGATATTTTTTTTGGCTTTGTTGGATAGTTTGTCTACAAAAAATGTTACCGCAATATGTCCATCTTTGACCGCACAATAAGCTATAGAAAAAGCTATGGCTAGTGAGGTGAATAAACCGACAAATTCATAAGTTCCTCTAATCGGGGCACCCCACAAAGCTCTTAAAAGAACATTAGAAACAATTAAAATCATAACCCCTATTAATATCCATCCCCCAAAATTATCTAATATCCTACTACCTGACTTGATAAATACTGAAAAGTATCTCATATCTCTCACCTGCCTTTAGCTCTTGAATGATAGAAACAAGAAGAACCATAAAAAATGACGTATTCAAATATCATGGGGAGAGGGTCTGTCAAGAGCGCTCTCCCCAGTTTAATCAAGAAATACTAAGCCTGTAATTCTTATTGAAACTCTTCGTTATACTTATCCGCTAATTCAAGAGTAAGTTCATATATTTCTATAGCAGGCAATCCTTCTGCTTCCATTTCCTCAATCCATTCTTCCAGTAGTGGTGTTACAGCTTCTAACCATCTTTCCAGTTCATCATCAGAAAGTTCGATAATTTCCTGGCCCGTCTCATCTACAGCAAAATTTAACGCAGATTCGTTCATATCAAGGAAAAGCCTGGCGGCAGTTGAATCAAAAAAATCTTCATTAACCTCAGATATAATCTCCTGTAATTCTGAAGGAAGATCATTCCATACATCTAAATTCATGGTGGTAGATTGTATACACAATGCACAACCAATACAACAACTAGACACTGCCAATATAACCATTTCGTCAAGCAAGGTTAGCGCTCTAAAAAAGAAATTAAAATAATAGCCTGCGAATTCTACTCAATCTATATGATGCGATACGCATCATATACAACAGAGCCGCCCAGGCGCATGGCAATTCCTATACCCATTGTACGATTTAACCATTTATATTGTGGGCCCGCCGTTTCGAAGTGCATATATACCCTGAAATAGTATTTCCGAGGATCGACAGGGTTTCCCTCTGTCAGTTCCTTTAGCACTTCAGGTGGACCATGACGAAAACCTTTTGTTTGTAAG
>CAZMLU010000041.1:14211-15415 GCA_964567295.1 uncultured Desulfovibrionaceae bacterium | reverse complement strand
CCCCTTTCATACCCTCCGCTCCAGGTGTTAAAACCAGTTCCGCTCCCAGGGCTTTGAGAAGGCTTCTGCGCTCCTGGCTCATGGTATCGGGCATAACCAACACACATTGATAACCTTTAGCCGCCGCAAGCATGGCTAGGGAAATGCCTGTATTGCCGCTGGTAGGTTCCAGGATTATCGTATCTTTCTTAATCAAACCGTCCCGCTCCGCAGCTTCAATCATGCTTAAACCGATACGATCCTTCACGCTTCCGCCAGGATTATAATATTCTAGCTTGGCCGCTACCGCTGCTGCACCCCCTTCTGTTACACGATTCAAATATACCAGAGGTGTGCCACCTACTAACTGTGAAACGTTGCGAGCAATATTCATTTTCATACCCCATTTCCTTTAGCTGTATTTGTAATTCCTATTAATTTAATAGAATTAGTTATAATAAGTTCATTTTACCTAAAGGACGTCCCTAAGTCAACCTGGAATAAAAGAAAATTTTCCCAAAATGTTTTTTTATTAAAGGTTATTAAACATTTTAATGAGAATGCTTACTGTAATACTATGGATGGATAAGATATTAGAGCGCGGCAGGATTTTGAACAACGCAAATTGAATAGAACAGTTGAGTAAATCTTGCCTGGTTGTATGCTAATTATAGTTGAAATATAAGGAGAGCTGCATTATGACGCCTGCTCAAAAAATTGATCTGCGAAGCGACACGGTTACGCTTCCTGATGCAGCAATGAAACAAGCTATGGTTGAAGCTCCATTGGGAGACGATGTGTTTGGGGATGATCCAACTGTAAAGCTCTTGGAGAAAAATGCCGCGGAACTGGTCGAAAAAGACTCGACAGTCTTTATGCCCTCGGGGACCATGGGAAACCTGGCCGCCGTGCTGGCTCATACCTCCAGGGGAGATGCGGTGATCCTTGATGCAGAATCACATATTTTTTATTACGAAGCTGGGGGAAGTTCCGTGGTTGGAGGGGTGCAGTTTTGGCCTGTAGCTGATCTGCACTGCTCCGGAGGATCGAAAAAAGTGCTACAGGCTGTAAGACCACTTGACCAACATTTTGCGCCGGCAAGGCTACTCTGCCTTGAAAACTCACATAACCGCCAGGGTGGAACCGTATTAAGACCGGATGAACTACAAAGCTATTACCAGGCTGCACAAGAAACCAGGCTGCATGTTCACCTGGACGGAGCACG
>CAZMLU010000041.1:0-14111 GCA_964567295.1 uncultured Desulfovibrionaceae bacterium | reverse complement strand
CTGGCCCAGGGCCTTGCCAACCTAAATCACCTGAAAGTAGACCCTTTTCCTCCTCCTACAAACATCATCCTGCTCAGTCTAAAAGAAGCAAAGACAGATACGGAAGATCTTCTGCAGCATCTGGAGTCTCATGGCATACAAGCCATTCCTTTTGGCAAAGACCTTATTCGCATGGTGATACACAAAGATATAAATGACCGCGATATCAATTATGTGCTAAACACCGTCTCAGCTTATTTAAAAACATTTTCATAGTTCTCCTCCAAAAGGGAATGAACTCTTGAAACAGGCACTGCCAGGCCCTTACTGTCGCCTTCTTCATTACCTGCCAGGGACGCGAAAATCACTCCCGCAACTTTTCCTTCCCCATCAAAAACCGGGCTTCCACTACTACCCGCCTGAATAGGTGCTTTGATCTCTAACACTGCCTCTCCAGAAGCAGAAAACCTGCCGTAGCCGGAGAGCTCGCCCTGCATCACCGTTCCCGAAAAACCCAAAGGGTTCCCTATAATGATCAGCCGGTCACCGATCTCCGGTTGTGGCCCCCGGCTTAGATCCACATAAGGCAGTCCCTCTCCCTCCAGTGAGATTATTGCCAGATCATCATCTTCGGCACAAAACCAGTTGACAGCACGGCGGCTTCCTTGCTCAGGGAAAAAGACGCTGACAGAATCAGCTCCTTCCAGCAGGTGACAGTTGGTTATAATGTGGCCGCTTTCGCTGATATTAAAACCACTTCCTTTTCGCCCGCTTCGTCCAGCAGTAACAATCTCGATTCCGGCTGCCGTTCGCACCTGCACCACGGCCTCCTGCCATTCACTGATCACCGGATCTTGACTTAGCTTCCTGGAGCTCTCCAAAAATTCCAGGGAAGGCATCTGAAGAACCCTTAAGAATCCCCCCAGGAAAAAAGCCATAACTCCGAGAGCAATAACCACAGCAGCAAGCTTAATAATAAAAGACCTTCTTCCGTAGTAAGTTGAGTCATCTTCTGGAAGCTTGCCCTCATAATATGCTTCATTTAATTCCCGTAAAGTTTCCTCGTTCGGAAGTTCGTTTTCTGTTAAAAAATCATCCTTTTTTTTCGGCATATATTAACTCAGCCCCTCTAGACATTTCCTAAAAAACAACCATACAAACCGCAAAAGCAAATAGAAGTGTATTTTGTTTCTTTTAACCCAATCTATATAATATTTCCTCATAATACAAGCAAAACCTGCAGCATTTTCATAATATTTATCTTGTTTTCGTAACTAAAATAAAAATAAAACGTCATAAATATTAGATAGTTAAGTACGATATCGCGCGGTATCGAGGTGAAATGTCTATGAAGCAAGCTGCAGCAAGTTTTCAGGAAGAATTAAGTTCGAGAGCTAATGAGTTCTGGCCACGCTTGTATCGATTTTTTTATTATAAAGTTCAAAACAAAGAGGAAGCCGAAGAGCTGACACAAGAAACGTTTCAAAAAGTATTTCACCAGGCAGGCACAGCTAGAATAGATCATGAAAAAATAGAAGCATATCTCTTCACTTCAGCTCGAAACCTTCTAACGGACCTCTGGAGGAAAAGGGGTAGAAGGCCTGGATTTCTTTCTATGGAAGAACTCCAGGAAAAAGGTTGGGATATTCCTCAGCCACGCCAGGAAATGGAGGAAAAACTGATGGTTCAAGAAGCTTTGCAGGAACTTAGCCATGACTACAAAATGATTTTAACCTATCGAATCATAGAGGGTTGGTCAGTTCAAGAAGTGGCACAAAAAATGAAGCGCAAACCTGGAGCCGTAAGAAGCCTGCAATTCAGGGCAGTCCAGGCCTTGAAAAACAAACTGCAAGAAGGGGGTTACTTCAATGAGTTATAGAAGCTATGAAGAGCAAGTTGATGAATTTATAGATGATCTGCGAAACGAACAAAAGCCTGGGTTTTACCGCCGCCAAGATAAAGGTGAAGAGATAGAAACAGATGAGGAACTGGAGCAAATGTTTGAAACTGTAAGAGCTGTGAAAAGGGCAACTCAGGGACAAAAGAAGGGCCGTACAGGTAGATTGTTTCGGTCACGTTCTTTCAAAGGGGCGGTAGCCGCAGCGGCAGCTATCTTTCTGGTATGGGGCTTAAGTCTTTTTAACTTAACTGGAACAAACGATATTAACATCGTACATGCTGTCGTTCAGGCTTATGAGGAATTGCATAGCTACAAAGGCACGGTGGAAATCAGATCGGAAAGAGAAGGAGAAATCGATTATTTAGAGACGATAGAAATTAAATATCAAAAACCCATGCAATACTCTGCCTTTCATAGCTGGAACGATTCAGAGAAGCATTACCTTTGCGACGGTGAAAGACTGGCAGTTATTGAACCTACAAGAATTACAGTCGACAACCTTTTCCCGGAAAGAGAACTGTGGCGCTATCATATTGGCACTGCCATCTGGGAGCTAGAGGAGGCTGCAGAGGTGAATGTAATAGGAAGAGAAAACCTGTTTGGGCGTGAGACAACAGTCATAGAATACCGTTTCCACGGAGATGAAGAATTTCATCAGATGTGGATAGACAAGTCCATCAACCTGCCATTACGTAAAGTTCTGAATCATCCTGAAGGATCCAGGCTAGTTGTTGAGTTCATGGAACTGGAGATCAATCCTCCCCTGAGCGAAGATAGTTTTTCCTGGGAACTTCCCCCCGGAAGAGAGATTGAAGAGTTAAACCAAGCCATTACTTTGGAAGAAGTTGAAGAGAGTTGGCCTGAAGCAGAGGAAGCACTTGAAGCCGTCCCCGCGGATATGGAACTGATGCAAGTGGGCCTTTTAGAGGACAACTTTTTTGAGTATGTGCTCCGCTTTCGTGGAGAACGGAGAAAAGACTTTATGGATATTTACTACACAACTACTCCAAATAAACTTGATTTTACGGCCGGCGGCGAAGAGGGAACTTTGGAAAATGATAGGGTGGAACTGGACGAAGGGGTCCAAAATGTTTTTGAACTATATACAGGGGAAAGTAATATCGCCAGGTGGATAAGAAATGATGCTGAAATCTTTATCGTTAGCACCAGGGCAGCTTTTCAACTGGAGAACACGTTAGAAGAAGTTGCCGGCAGCAAAATTGATTGGGATATGGCTCCAGAAAAAGCTGAAGAAATTGAGGAAATTGAGGAGGAAGAATACATCCTCTACTATATGGAGGTAACTGCTACTAGCTTCCAGTTAGGGGAGGAAAAAAGAAAATTTGAATCTACGCCAAATCCGCGTGAACTCATAGATGCACTTCTTCAGGGCCCAGAAGATGACATGCTTGACAGGGTCATCCCAGAGGAGACAGAACTGTTAGAAGTAAAAATGGAAAACGGTCAGGCCTATGTGGACTTTTCTGCAGAGATTGCTGAAGTTAGCTACGGTAGCGAGGTAGAGGCAGTGCTGGTAAATTCTCTGGTGCAGACTTTGACACAATTGGAAGAGGTGGACACTGTTCAGATACTGGTAGAAGGCGAGATTGTGGATTCCCTTGGCGGACATATATCTATTTCCAAACCTCTTCAGTGAAAAAAGGGGACTAGTATTACCAAAATTCGCCGGATTATTTATAGTTAACTACAGCACCCCGGAGGCAGAAGATGGAACAATACATTTTACCCAGGAAAGAAAAGCTAATTATTGAAGCCGAAGTGCTGTTTCAATTTTTGGAAGAAGAACTCCACTTCTTTGCCAAGGAAAAAGGAGTTCGGGCAGCAATATACATTTATAAAGATAAAATACAACAGATTGCCCCCTTGAAAAGAAATGAACCTTTCATCCCTCCCAAAGGCTGTCAAGTGATAAGAATACCCTCCGAATGGGTTTTAATACCAGGCTTTGTGGACTGCCACGTCCACTTGGCCCTGGACGGAATAAAAGGGTTCAGAGGGCTTAGGGCACCTGTCCCTAAAGAAGTGCTGATCAAACGTCTTCAACTTGCGGCAGGGAATGGCTTAGTAGCACTGCGAGACGGGGGTGATTCTTTGGGAACCTCACTCTTCAAAATTGCAGATACCCTTGCCAGGGAAGGAACTCAAGCAGATGTAAGCTCGCCCCGGTTGATTTCCTGCGGCAAAGCCCTTTATCGCCGTGGTTGTTACGGAAAAAGCCTGGGAAATGAAGGAATCACGGGACTAAACGATGCTGAAGAAATTATTAACCGCCTTAGAGATGAGGGGGCTTCACAACTAAAAGTAGTACTGACGGGGCTGGTTAGCTTCCAAAAAAAAGGTGAAGTAGGAAAAGTACAGTTTTCCGCAAGAGAAATGCGTTCTATCGTGCAAAAAGCAGAAAAAAAGGGGCTGCCTGTCATGGTCCATGCCAGCTCTGACAGTGCCGTTCGTCTGGCGGTAGAAGCAGGAGCACACTCTATAGAACACGGCTTTTTCTTGAAAGAAAAAACCCTTGAATTAATGGCTGCCAAAGGAGTGTCTTGGATTCCCACCGTCACACCGGTAGGGGCAGCCCAACTAATGTTTAAGGAACAGCAAAAATCGCCAGAAAAAGAACTGCTGCAAGAAATCATAGAAGAACATCTCTCTAATATAAAAAAAGCCAGCCAATTAGGTGTCTCTATCGGAATAGGAACAGACACGGGAGCCCCAGGCGTAACGTGGGAAGACGGTTACCGCCAGGAAGTGCTTTATTTTTTTCAAGCAGAACTTTCCCCCCAAGAAGTATTGCATGCAGCTATAAGTAATGGCACCAACATACTGGAAATGAATAAGGAAATTGGAACTATCTCCAGGGGAAAAAAACCGCGATTAATATGCTTACATAAATACTTTTTCTCTTCCCCGCAAGCGTACAAAGGGCCGACAGCAATTTTTAAAACCAGTTGAATCATTTACACCTATTTTCACACTAACAATAAATAATTATGCATCCATAATTATCTTGTATAGCCACCATTTAGTTTCTGAGAAAGCCTGTTAATTATCTCACGTGAGGGGCTAAAAGGAATGGTGCTTTGCTCAGGATGGTTTAGCGTATTCTCTTTAAAAGGGGTTGAAGAAACCAGCATATTGTATGCTAAACACGCCAGTTTCTCTAGATTAACCGTGTCTTCTATGTTATAGGAAAGTAAAGTTTCCAGAGCGCGAATATCTCCCCTGTTACGGTACTCCCGCCAAAGCAGCACAGCCATATAACCATTCACCCCGTCCAAATCCCCTCGCCCGATACCCATCTGTCTTTCACAGCCTTTAAGGCCTCCTCTATATCCCAATGCATGGAGCACATAACGCAGGTCGATATGAGCAAGCTCAAGGCTAATATTAAAGTACTTTTCGATGAAAGGACAATCGAACAATTTTCCGTTATAAGTCACTAGTAAACTGTATTTTTTAATATCTTCCTTGAACTTCTGTAGATTTTCACCCCAAACATAATAGCGAATGTTTCGGCCATCATACAAAGAGATAGTAGTAATATGATCATGGGGAAAACCCAGCCCCGTCGTTTCAATATCTAAAAAAGCTGCCTGGTCACGAAACTCACCAAACAATCGCCAGTGCTCCCTGCTAGGGGTTTTTTGGGCAAAATAATTAGGCTCTCCTCTCTCGAGACTTTTCCAGGACTTATTTATCTCCTCTACCAGCCTGGGGGAATCTCGGTTTTTCCACTTGTTACTTCTAAGAGCATCTTCCAGTCTTTCCCAATCACTAATGCCTCTCTCCCAAAGACCTGCTTCTGTTTTTGTCCCTATTCCGCTAAAATGCAAAAAAGTGTTAGTCAACATCCTCACTGGACCCCTTCCACGAACTCTTATACATCCGGTCTTCTCGCTTCAACTTTATCAAACTAAGTCACGCAAGGTAGACAAGCTTCTCTTCCCTTTTAAATACTGCATAAAATTCCTGCCTACCTGCCAAATGTCCCCAGCACCCATTGTAATGACCATATCTCCCTTTACGGCAATCCCCTTCAGGATGTGCGATAGTTCATCTTTTCTATTAGCCACATAAACGGGTTTTTGAATTCTTTCCTTAATCTGCACGCCAAGACTGCTTGAATCAATACCCTCCAAAGGCTCTTCACCCGCGCTGTATACTTCTGCCAGCAAAAGAACATCAGCATAGTCAAACGCTTCCACAAATTCTTCCCAAAGAAAGCTAGTACGAGTAAAACGATGAGGCTGGAAAACACAGATGACCCTCCTGCCACTACGCCGGGCGGCCTCCAAGGTAACCCTAACTTCTGTTGGGTGATGGGCATAATCGTCAATTACCAGGACTCCGTTTTCTTCCCCAATTTTCTCAAACCTGCGACGAGCTCCAATAAAAGAAAAAAGTGCATCCTGCACAGCTTTAAAGTCCACTTTAAGAACATAAGCTGCTGCTGCTGCACCAAGAGCATTAAGAATATTGTGAACCCCTGGTGTATTCAACACCAGATGCCCCAGTTGTTCACCCCTGAAAAAAACAGTAAACCGTGAGCCCATCCCTCCCAACTCCAATATTTCCCCTTTACAATCAACATCACGGGATAAACCATAAGATATGGAATTTGAAGGAAAGGTGCTCTGCATCTCAAATAAAAAGGGATCATCTCCACAATATACCAATGTCCCTTCTCTTTTAACATTTCCAACAAATTGCCGGTATCCTTCTAGCAGACATTGGAAATCCCCGTTATAGTGTTCCAGGTGATCAGCTTCAATATTGGTTAGCAAGGCCAGATACGGTTTATATCGTAAAAAGGAACTATCACTTTCACATGCTTCTGCCACTATAATGTTGCTCATCCCTATCCGTGCATTACCATGAAAAGAGGGCACCTCTCCTCCAACGAGGGCAGTAGGATCAAATCCACCTTTTTCTAAAATCAAAGAAAGCATTGCAGAGGTTGTAGTTTTTCCATGGGCACCAGCAACGGCTATCCCACAACCCTTATTTAAAAGAACAGCCAATAGTTCGGAGCGATGCCATACGGTAAGGCCTTTTTTTCGGGCAGCCGTTAACTCTGAATTGTCTTGAGGAATCGCAGAGGAGTAAACTACCAAATCCGCATCATCGATGTAAGAGGGGTCGTGCCCCTTAAAAACTTTCACCCCAGACTTTTCAAGAGATTCTGCTAAGGAAGAACTTTTAATATCAGAACCTTGCACTGCATGGCCGGATTGGAACAAAACAAAAGCCAGAGCACTCATTCCGTAACCACCAATGCCTATAAAATGAATCTTTTTAAAGTTATGTAGCAAACAATCTCCTCCTTTTCACAAATCGCAAATAGAAAACCTATGCCACTATTATTTATTATACCACAATCATGATTAACTAAAGAGATGATTAGCAGCTCAAGGAGAAGGAATTATGTAACGTTCCTTGAGCTGATATATTCACGTTTTATGACTTAATCAGGTATTACACAAAGATTTTCCACAGAAAATATTCACAGTATCCACAGGTTTATCCACAGGAAAAGCCTTATTTTGAGCATTACCTGATGGTTCTATCCACAGTTTTTACATCGGGTGACATAAAACTAAATTATTAGTTGATTTCTAGGTTAGGAAGCGCGTTTAAATCCCAATTAGCTCGAACACCTCTTCTCAGGTGATAATATCCAGCTGCCGCGATCATAGCTCCGTTATCAGTGCATAATTCCACAGGGGGAACAATAACCTCAATTCCTTCTGCCTCTAATTTAAAGCGAAGCTTTCTTCTTAGCTCTCCATTAGCAGCAACCCCTCCGGCAAGTAAAAACTGCATTGTCCCCTTTTGCTCGACTGCCATAACAGACTTTTCCACCAACACCTCCACCACTGCTTCTTGAAAAGCGGCAGAGAGATCAGAAGAATCTGCATGAGAACCTTTTTCTTGTTCCCGGCGGATACGATTTAAAACAGCGGTCTTTACTCCACTGAAACTAAAATCCAGTTTCCCATCTTCTCCCATTAAAGCCCGCGGAAACGTAAAGACGGTGGCATCTCCTTGCTGAGCAAGGCGTTCGATAACAGGCCCCCCTGGAAAACCTAAGCCTAGTGCTCTAGAAATTTTATCAAAAACCTCGCCAGCTGCATCGTCCCGCGTTTTCCCAATCACTTCTATCTTGCCGTGATCCTGCACATATAGAAGAGAGGTATGCCCTCCGGAGACAACAAGGCAAATAAAAGGAAAGGTAATTATTGAACCGGTCAAATAATTTGCATAAACATGACCTTCCAGGTGGTTAACTGGTATCAAAGGCACCTCTAACGCAAAGGAAAGGGCCTTAGCTATCGATACCCCCACCAGCAGGGAACCAACCAAGCCAGGCCCGCAAGATACAGCTATTCCATCTAATTCATTTAAGCTAATTCCTGCCTTCCTCATAGCCTCTTCAATAAGGGGGTTAATTATTTCCAGGTGGCGCCGCGAAGCTATCTCCGGGACTACCCCTCCAAAGCGGTGATGCAAACTGTCCTGGGAAGATATTACATTACTTAAAACGCTTCTTCCGTTAACAACTACGGCAGCGGCTGTATCATCGCAACTGGTTTCCAGGCCGAGAATTACGTTTTTTCGAGACATTTAAACACTCTCCCTATAAATGGCCCACCATAATAATTGCATCTTCATCGCAATAGTAATTTTTCCGCCTTCCGGCTATGGTAAATCCATATTTTTCGTAAAGCTTCTGTGCGGGATAGTTCGAGCTTCTCACTTCCAAAAAACTATAGGTCACCCCCCTATCTTTGAATTTCCGCAATAAATGTTTCATCAAAAAGTTTGCTACTCCCTTCTTGCGGAAATCCGGATCTACTGCCATAGTTGTTATATGGGCTTCTTCAAATATCATCCACGTTCCCGTATAACCGATCACAAGATCATCAGCATTCTCTTTGGCTACTATATAGTAAGCGTACTTGTTTATTCGCATTTCTCCCTGGAAAGAGCTAATTGACCAGGGATGTCGGAAAGAACTCCTCTCTATACGAACAACCTGCTCCAAGTCTTCATTTTCCATTTGAAATATCTTTAGCTGCAACTTACTCCTGCTCTCCTTCCATTCGCTTCTCCAAACGTCTTTCTGCTTCCGGAAGACGAAGGTAAAATGGCCTAAGGGCGTATAGAGATTCTACCCCTTTCTCGTTCCAATTTCTTATGCCTTTGCGAAGAACAAGAGAAGCTCTGTTGGTTGACAAAGAATAAGGAAGCTCCAGATATTTCTGCCCCAGGGAAAGCTTGAACTTCTCCCTGATCTTTTCCAATGGATCCCCTAGAAACAGAATCTTTTCTTCATATGCTTCCAGGCGGCGTAAAAGATCATCAGCAAAAAAAGCAGAGGCAGGTTCAACCATACGCGTCTTTACTTCTCCCCCACGGTACAGGGCGGTATAAACCTGGTCTTTTCTTGCATCCAGTAGCGGGCATATTAGTACAGGATAACAAGCTCCAGCTTCTGCCAAAGCATCCAGTGTCATAACACCAACCAAGGAAATCCCCAATCCCTGAGCAAGCCCCATAGCTGTGGCCATGCCTATACGAATGCCGGTAAAAGATCCTGGCCCGATTGTTACTGCAATTCCCTGGAGCATTTCTTTCTCTATTCTTGTTTCATGAAAGAGAGAAACAATAATAGGCATCAGTTGTTGAGAATGGGTTCTTTTAAGATTTAAAGAATATTCTCCCCAAATTTTCTCCTCATCGCCCAAAGCCACGGAGCACACTGTTGTTGTAGTATCAATGGCTAACAGTAACAATGTCTTTTCAACTCCTCTATGACAATTGGGTCAAATTTTCCGCGAGGTATAAAATAAAGAATGCGACCACTTTCAAGATTATCTTCAGATTTTACTATAGATATATCAAGCCTGGTTGCAGGAAGGCTGTGAGGAAATTTATCGGCCCATTCAACAAGGGCTACCCCCTCATCATAAAAATATTCTTCTAGCCCTAATTCCATCAGTTCCTCTTCCTCCTCCAAGCGATAAAAATCAAAATGATAGAAAAGAAGTCTCCCGTGGTAAATATTCATCAACACAAAAGAAGGGCTGGTAATTGCTTTCTCTATACCCAATCCTTCGGCGACGCCTTTGGCCAGCACGGTCTTACCGGCCCCCAGGTCACCTTTCAATGCAATAACGGCTCCGGGAAGAACATTCTCCCCCAAAATACTGCCTACCTGCCTGGTCTGCTCTTGGCTGCAGCTCTCCAAAGTAATCAAAATAACTCACCCCTGCTATCAACTTTCATTATATCCTTTTTTTTGTATTTTCTGCAATACAAAGATCATTCCCTTGCCCTATTTGCTTTAATAGAGTAAAACAGACAATATCCAAAAATATACAATATTGGGGTTTCAATAAAAAGCCCCCGGAGAACATTATGCTATCCGGGGGACTTCATATAGATCCCGCTGTATTTTACCACGATCATGTTTTGCTAAAACAAAAAGAAACAAATATCAATTTTCATCCTCATATTAGCCTTTCAGCTCTTTTACACTCTCCTCGAAGGCCTCAATGAAGCGACGATTCTGTTCATGGGTTCCAATAGTTAACCTGATAAAATCAGGATAACCAAAAATGTCACCGGTACGTACAATGACACCTTTCTGCAACATTTTTGGGAAAAGCTTGCGTGAATCGACACCTACGTCTACAAAAACAAAGTTTGCCTCAGTGGGGAGGTGAAAAAGGTTCAACCTTTCAAACTCTTCAGCCAAGTATTTCTTACCTTCCTCGTTAATCCTGCGCCCTTCCTTTACATGTTCTTCATCCTTCAAAGCTGCTCTAGCCGCATGCTGAGCTACGGCATTCACGTTAAATGGTTCACGAACAGTATTGATATCGGTGACAATATTTTCTCTGGCCAACCCATATCCTATGCGCAATCCGGCCAATCCATATATCTTGGAAAAAGTACGCAGGATAAGAACGTTATAGCCCTCTTTTAAAAACTCGATACTCTGAGGGTATTTGGGGTCGCTTGCATATTCATAATAAGCTTCGTCTATAACAACTAAAACTTCAGGGGGGATTTCTTTGAAGAAGGTTTCCATTTCTTCCCTAGTAACAATGGTGCCCGTAGGATTATTGGGATTACATATAAACACTATTTTTGTCTTATCAGTAACAGCCGCCGCTATAGCTTTCATATCGTGACGAAAATCCTGAGAAGGCACTTTGATAGGGGTAGCATCCATCAGCCTGGCGGAAAACTCATATTCTGAAAAAGTAGGCTCCGCCATGATAATCTCGTCATTAGGATTTAAGTAGGCCAAGCCCACCAGGGTGATCAGCTCGTCAGCACCATTTCCCATAACAATATTAGATTCCTCTACTCCGAGATAACTGGCCAACTCATTTTTCAAATAATAGCAGTTTCCATCAGGATAAAAACTGATCTTCGATGCAAACTCCTTTAAAGCTTTCTGGGCCAGGGTAGATGGGCCAAGAGGGTTCTCATTAGAAGCCAATTTGATAACTTCATCTACCCCTAGTTCCCTTTTTACTTCCTCAATGGGTTTACCGGGAACATAGGGAGTAATATGTTCCAAGCAGGGGCGTTTTGTAATTTTCTCCATAAATTCACTTCCTTCAAATCAGAATATATTATTAAAACAAACAAGGTTCTTATTCTACAAAGATACCTTAAAGTCCTTTTGAAATAATAAATATAATCGAATCGGATTATTAAAAACCAGTTTTTTCTACTCCTTCTGCAGGTAGTAATGAGCTAACAAAAGCCCTGCTATTGTTTTACCGTCCTGTATCTCTCCACTGGTAATTTTGAACAGTGCTTCCGAAAGAGAAAGGATTTCTACTTCTACAAACTCACCCTCAACGGGGGCTATTTTGTTTTCCTTCAAGTTTTTGGCTAGAAAGATGGTAAGGGCTTCGTTAGAAAAACCAGGCGAGGAATAAAAATTTGAGAGCTTGACCAGATGAGCCGGCAACAAACCAATCTCTTCTGCCAGTTCACGGCGGGCACAGTCCTCCGTAGATTCTCCTTGCTCAAGCCTACCTGCCGGTATTTCAAGCAATACTTTTTCAATAGGTTTTCTGTACTGCCTAACTAAATAAATGTTTCCCTTTTCGTCAACAGGTATCATGGCCACTGCACCGCCATGTTCCACAATTTCCCGGTAACTTTCCTTGCCATCGGGGAGCTTCACCTTATCTACACGAACGCGTATGACTTTTCCGTTGAATATTTCCTTGCTTTCAATGGTTTCTTCTCCAAATTTTATATTCAACTGACTTTTTAACCTCCTCAACCTGAAAAGTTTTACTTTAGCAACCGTACAAACCTTTAAATAACTTCCGAAAAATAATATATTATTTTATTATAGCGCCACCGTCTACAAATGTAAAGGGACGGGAAAAAGGCTGCCATGGCCCCTTTCCCGTCCCTTTTTCACGAAAGTCTTTACACCATACTTCTCTTTACGGCTACTCTCTTTCTTTCTCTTGCCGAATCAGTGCCATGCCAGCGGTTAAAGAGATTATGTGTAATATCAAACTGGTCAAGAACTTTTCCTACCGTCTGGTCGATCATATTTTCCAGTGTTTCAGGGTGATTATAAAAAGCAGGCATTGGAGGTAGCAGCACTCCTCCTGCCTCCGCCACCATTGTCATAAGCTTCAAATGACCTACATGCAGTGGAGTTTCCCTGACTACCATGACCAACCTCCTTTTTTCCTTCAGAGCTACATCGGCTGCTCTGATGAGCAGGTTATTATTAAAAGAATTAGCTATAGCAGACAGGCTTTTAATGGAACAGGGGGCTATAATCATACCATGGGTTCTAAAAGAACCGCTGGATATGGAAGCTCCTACATTGCATATATCATGAACCTCTGTAGCCATTTCTTCTACTCTTCCTATTTCATATTCGGTTTCCAATTCAATATTTTTTTTGCCGGCATCGGAGATAATCAAGTGGGTCTCCACTTCTAGTTCGCGCAGTATTTCCATGATCCTTATCCCGTAAATCACTCCTGTCGCACCGGATATACCCACTACGATTCGCACGGGCATCACCTCCTCTGTTCCAGAATGGTTTTTGCCTTTAAGATTGATTCCGGGGGAAGGGAAAGACTCCGGTAACGCTTGCTATACGGCCCCTCCGGTCGTGCGGTTGCATCAAAGCCAAGTTTCGCTGTTTCTCCTTCCTGCGTGGAAGGATCAATAACATACCCCTCCAGGCCCGGAAGACAGATGAGGTCAGTGGAGCCCTGGAAACGTGTCCCCAGAGCCCATAAAACCTCTCTAGGAGTATGAATATCCACATCATCGTCGACTACTACCACGTGTTTCAAGCGTCGATCCAGGTTTAAAGCGAGGTAAATTAACTGCTTTATTTTTTCCCTGGAGAGTGATTCGCTCACCTGAATAACCCCCTGGAAGGTGAGAGACCCCGGTAAAAAAGTAACATCTTTAACCTCTGGAATAAGCCTGTGCAACTCCTTCCAAAGCTCGGCCCCGCTAAATACAGAAAGGATGATATCGGTTTCAATCCCCCAGGGCGGGATGACAGAAAGAATGGGTTCCTTACGAAACGTGACCGCTTGTATCTCCAAAATGGGGCTTTCCGCCTCAAAATAATAGCCGGTACTTTCTCCAAAAGGTCCTTCTGCTTCTCTTATATCAGGAAGCAATTGTCCCTCCAGGATAATTTCCGCCGTGGCCGGCACCATCATATCCAGAGAACTGGCAGGGGTAAGCGGCATTCCGCGTCCGGCTAAACCTCCGGCCAGATGGATCTTGCTTTTCATGCCCTCCTTAAGAGAAACGGCTGCTGCTAAAAGCTCGGCTGGATGCAGACCTAATGCTACTGCCACCTGCAGGGGTTTACCTTCTTCTTCAGATCTCTTGAAATAATTTGACAGAGGCGGGGTGGCCAGAAACACCCCCAGCCTATTTTTGCCTTTCACTTGCATCCTGTGAATTCCACTGTTCATTACCCCTGTATCCGGATCTTTGGCCAAAAGCACACCGGCTGTAAGATAAGGCCCGGCATCCCCTTGATGAAAAATAGGCGCGGGCAGGAGAGATTGAAGATCTATCTCTCCTGCCACTGTTTCTTCCTGTGCCGGAGCAGTACCTTGCACCTGCACCGGCTCCAGGGAAGCGAAGCGCCCTTTCAGATATGCGTCCCTTAAATCTTCCACCT
>CAZMLU010000040.1:0-16029 GCA_964567295.1 uncultured Desulfovibrionaceae bacterium | reverse complement strand
CTTCCCCCGTTTGGGGATTAACCAAAGGCCTTTTTTCATAAGTAGTGCGTGGAGGTGCATCTAATTGTAAGAGGTCCTCCCTGTAAAGTTGAAAATCCGGCCTGCTTTCTCTTGGCGCTCTTGGTATCCAGTCTAATGACATAACTTTTAATAAACCTCCTTAAATATTTTTATTAAACATTATCTACAAAGCAGGGCCTAAAAGACCCTTGCAAGCAGGCAAGCCTCTCTTAACCAAACCACCTAACATCAGGTTACAACTCACAAATGCTTTTAAGAAACAGCTACTTTCTTTTCCATAACCATCTTTATAAGCTGTTGCATTAATAAAACCAAATTCAATCCCGGTTTAGAAAAAACATAAACCTCTTGCTAATTATAGAAAGCTTTCTTGTTTCTGGATATTTTTAAACTTACGTTCACCTTGTCAACTCCTCAGCCTTAGAACCACCTCCATTCATTATTTCCATGATTTAGTTAAGGAGGCTATAGAAAGCATAAATATAAATTATACTATTGATGCCCAAGCTTAAATATCCTCTAAATGCTGCCTATAAGACTACCACGTTCTTTATTATTAATATTATGTATAAATCCTTGCTTTCATTATCAAGCACTCATCATATAACCTTCATAGATGCGTTTACAGAATATCACAGTAACTTTTTTAAGTCAAGAAACTTTAGAGGATAACACCTTTTCAATTATTTTAAGCACACTTTTCAGATACCTTTATAATATAATTTCTACATATTTATCAGATAGTCCTTCTGCAAATATAATATTGTTTCTAATAAGTGGAGATTAATATTTCTTGAGCTGCAGCTCAAGCTGGTGTATACTTGAAAAGCATTACTTTATTAATAAAATTTTCAGGATAAGAAAGGAATTCAAATGTTCTCAAAGGTGTTAAGTACTACCCTTATTGGCATTGAAGGTTATGTGGTTGTTGTGGAAACAGATATCACCGCCGGACTACCTAACTTCAGTATAGTTGGGCTTCCGGCTCCTTCGATAAAAGAATCAAGGGAAAGAGTTCGTGCTGCTTTAAAAAATTGCGGTTTTGATTTTCCTTCCCGGCGTATAACTGTAAACTTGGCGCCAGCCGATTTAAAAAAAGACGGTTCTACATTTGACTTGGCTATTGCAACAGGTATACTAATTGCCTCAGGACAACTACCTCCTTCTTCAGTGGAAAAAAAAATGCTTATAGGAGAACTTTCTTTAGATGGAAAAGTACGGGATGTGCCAGGTACAATGGCTATGGTTACTTCAGCAAGAAAATCTGAAGAAACTGATGGCATTAACCATTTTATACTACCACAGGGCAATTCAAGGGAAGCTTCTCTGGGTAGTCATTCTCCTGTCACAGGGGTTAATAACCTGAAAGAACTGGTGGCACTTTTAGAAGGAAAAATATTAATACCCGAGACTGTAGTAAACCTGGAGGATTTTTTCACAGAAGACGGTATAAACAAAGAACCAGATTTTGCAGAGGTAAAAGGGCAGACATTGGCAAAAAGGGCTTTGGAAGTTGGTGCCGCGGGCGGACACAACATTCTGCTAACCGGCCCCCCAGGTACGGGTAAAACCATGTTGGCCCGTAGAATCCCTTCGATTCTTCCTTCAATGAACTTAGATGAATGCTTGGAGGTCACCAAGATCCACAGCGTATCTGGTTTACTCAAAAAGGATCGACCACTTTTGGTGCGCAGACCATTTCGGTCTCCACACCACTCATCAACTGTAGCAGGAATACTCGGAGGAGGAAGAATTCCGAAAGCAGGGGAAGTTAGTCTTTCTCACCTGGGCGTTCTATTCCTGGACGAATTCCCAGAATACCCACGTGAAGTCCTGGAAGGGTTACGCCAACCGTTAGAAGATGGAGAAGTTACTATAACACGATCAGAAACAACCATCCGCTTTCCTTCTCGTTTCATGCTTGTTGCTTCGCAAAACCCATGTCCTTGCGGTTATTATCAACACCCTTACAAAGAGTGCCAATGTTCAGAGCCACAGATTAGACGATACCGTGCAAAATCATCCGGCCCCTTGATGGATAGGATAGATTTACATGTAGAAGTCCCTTCTCTTAAATATAACGAACTGGAAGCCAGTGAGGTTGGAGAAAGCTCCCAAAAAATAAAAAAGCGTGTAGAATCTGCTAGAAATATTCAGAGGGAAAGGTTCAAGGAATCTGGAATTGACTGCAATGCCGCAATGTCTCACAAGCATATTCCAGAATTCTGCCCTTTAAGCGAAGGAGCAAGAGAGATACTTCAACGCGCTTTTGATACTCTTTCTCTATCTATACGAGCCCACGACAGGATTCTCAAAGTTGCCCGAACTATTGCAGATCTGGAAGGGGGACAAAAAATACTCTCATTAAATCATGTTACTGAGGCAATTCAGTACAGAAGCCAGGACAGGGAGTATTAAATGGATAATACTCATAATAAAAATGATGAGAGTGATAAGGAGTCAGTTGAATATTCCTCCTTTATTTTTGCTTTCTATGATTAATCATTGCTTCTTATCTCCTATTTTGTTAATAAATGCATGGCTGCTTCCAAAGCTCCTCCGGCAACAGCCCTGGCCTTGTCAGAGATACTTTTATAATCTACTTCACTCCCCCTGGGATCAATATCTCCCACCTTCATGCCCTTTTGCACTTCCATTCCAGGATAAATCATACCCCGGAGTAATCCGCTGATACCGGCCGATATTGGGACTTCATTATTAATTAGAGCTATCATCTCTCCTTCTTTTACCAACGCACCTATCTCCTTTAAAGGTACAATCTTACCTGTTTCAGGGGCCCTAAGAAGCCTCTCTCCAGAATATTTGCCAACCTCCCCTGGCATCCCTGTATTTTCAGCAGCAAATCCAGAGTAAATAGCTCTGCCAAGGTCTTGGCCTCTTTTCGTTTCTACCACAGCGTGAACATCCTTCCCTGCCTCTAATCCAGGTCCCAACCCAAGTACAATGGGAGCATCTTCTATTGAAGTGCCTGTATTTTTCTTAGCCATTACGGCATCCACCAACACCTGGGGACGGAGTTTTGAAACCAGTTCTCCCTTCGGATCTACAAAAACAGGTATCTTTCCTTTTCGCCATAGAGTATCAATCTCATTAATTTTAAATGCTAAAGAGGCAGTCAAACCTTCTACTTCTACAGTGCCTTCCATAATCGCTGCCGCGAAAGCAACGCTACGTCTAACTACAAGAGGACGTGGCAAATCGAGCATCAACAAGCGAAAGCCGGCCATCCAGAGCCGGTGTGCAACACCTGTGGCCAAATCTCCAGCACCCTTGATAATAACAATATACGGCAAATCAATTTTTTCCAGCACCCTCATCTCCTCCTCCATATTGCTAATTATTAAAAACCTCAAAATTCGACTTGAATCTGCTCATAACAATAGGGGGATAATTCATTTAAAAACGTAGAAGGTCCGCTTAAATAACTGCCCCAACCCCGGTAATCTTCATCATAAGCAATCAGGTAAAGATTGTCTTTCGCCCTTGTCACCGCAACATAAAAAAGTCGCCTCTCTTCTTCAATATTTTTAAACCCTAACGGGGAAGGAAAACGGCCCTCGTTCAGCCCAACAAGCAGAACAGTTCCCCATTCTTTTCCCTTGGCACTGTGAATGGTGGAAAGGGTAAGAAAGTCTTTTTGGGGACTTTCCTCTTTAACACTGTCAATAATGAGGGATTCCTCCAGCAACAGAGATTCCAGAAACTCACCCAAAGAGGAGCATCGTGCTCCGTAAGCAGCCAGTCTTTCAATACCCAAGCTGCGTTCTGTGTAATCGTCGGGGTGTTTTTCACGCAGATAATCCCCATAAGAGCTTTCCATAATAATTTTAATTAGCAGAGCAACGTTGTCCTTATCCGCCTGCCTTAAGTTTCTCAAAGTTTCCAACAAAGCTTTGAAGCCTTGTTTCCCCCGGCGAGGCTCAATTTTTCCACCGGTGACAGCTTCTAAAGGATTAGGGAAAGAGAGCATCTGCTTCCAAATCTCATTAAAAGTCGCAGCTCCGAGACCTTTATGCATCATAGCAACTCTCTGCCAAGATAGTTCATCGCGTGGATTTTCCAGTATTTTCAACCAGGAAAGAACATCTTTGATATGAGCTCTCTGCAAAAATTTTAATCCGCCAAAAGTCAAATAAGGTATTTTCCTTTTCATCAGTGACAACTCTACATCTTGAGAAAGGTAAGAACTGCGGTACAAAACAGCAATCTCGCTAAGATTATACCCGTCATCATATAATTCCAACACTTTCTCGGCCACAAATTCGGCCTCTCGATAATTATCTGGTGCTACGAGCACCCACGGTTTATCCCCACTCTTCCTCACAGTAGTAAGTTCTTTCTCAATCTGGTTCCGGTTTTTGTATATTGAATTATTAGCCAACTCCAAAATCTCTGGTACGCTGCGGTAATTCTGAACGAGCTTTATCACAACACAACCGGTTCTTTTGTTTGGGAAATTTATTATATTGTCTATTTCGGCACAACGAAAGCTGTAAATAGATTGCGCATCATCGCCAACCAGGCAAACAGAACTTTTCTCCCCAAGCATCATAATTAGACGGTCTTGTATTGCATTAGTATCCTGAAACTCATCGACCAAAATATGTTTAAACTGCTCCTGGTAGCGCTTTCGAACCTCTTCGTTCTCTTGCAAAAGTTCCAACCATACAAGCAATAAGTCATCAAAATCAAACGCATTGGCCTGCTTTTTTCTCTCCTCATATAATCGGTAAACTTCTTGAAAAATAGCTGTATAAGGAACCAGTTCTGGGATCAATTTTTGCACATATTCCTCCAAATTTCTGCCAGAATTTCTTGCTGAACTGAATATCTTACTTAGTACACCCCTTTTTACAAAGGTATTATCGTCCTTAGCTTTTAATTCAATTTTGAGTGTTGCCAGACAGGAGTTAATCATTTTGTTGCGGTCATCCTCATCCAGGATAGTAAAATTTGGGTCCCTTTCCACAAAAGCTGCATGGCGACGTAGAATACGAGCCCCAATACCATGAAAAGTTCCAGCCCAAAGCCCCGAAGGAAGATAGCCTAAAATGGTCATCACCCTATTTTTCATCTCCTCCGCTGCTTTATTGGTAAAAGTAACTAGAAGGATATTATTGGGGAACACACCTTCCTGCAGCAAATTGGCTACTCTATAAGTGAGCGCTCTTGTTTTTCCTGACCCCGGACCAGCTATCCCTAGAATAGATGGCGCTTTGCTGGTAACAAAGTAAAATTGCTGCTCGTTTAGTTCTTGAAGCAGCTTTTCTCTCCACACCGTGTCCTCTAAGGTCTTCTTGGCTTTAAATTTTTCCATCATTTTCGGCAAAACTCCTTCTATCTATTATGTATTATAGTTTAAGATTTTAAACTGCCCTGTATTATAAACAATCTTCTGATGTCTCCCTAGTCAGCAGAACTCCATAAGCAACCTGAGAAGCAGTCAATGCTATTCCTTGTTCAAACAAGAATTGTTTAAACAATTCTTGTTTGAAACCCCGAGTCCTTTTAAAAAGGGGCACGGTTATGCTATAATATAGTATCGAAAGGAGTGATAGAAATGTTCGAGGCTTTCTCCAAGCCGGTACATTTTAATGTTTTTAAACAAATCTTGGATTATGGTAAAGATTTAACGCAACTGACTTTTGATGGCTACATAAACATGGAAGAAAGCGCCTTAACTAAAGCAGAAGAAATAAATAGGGAGTTAGCTGTCCTGGCCGAACAACTTTTTTCCCAGGTTAAAGAAGACCAGGAGTTAGAAAAAGAAGAATATGCTTTATTGCTTTCTCTTTTGGGGCATGTTCGCAAACTAAAGTATAACCACGACAGACTGATAAACTATACACGGCTAAAAATTAATAATGCAATCTTTTTCTCTGACATGGCTGCAGCAGAACTTGAGAACCTTTTTCAAGGGACTAAAGATGTTTACACTCATTTAAGTGAGCTTATTGTTAGCAAGAATCCTGTTCTCTTCAGGCAAATCTTTCGAGAATCTGACAAGTATGAGCTTATCTCTCTCCGCGTAGCAATAGAACATGAAGGACGGCTCCTAGAAGGCATTTGCAAGCCACAAGCTTCCACTGTGTACCTCCAGATTCTTTTCGTTTTTGAAGATATACTGTGGCATCTACATACCCTCACAACAGAGCTAAAAGAGTTTTCCTGAAACACTAAAAAGCATTTTGCAATAATCTTATTTCCCTTAGAGTGCCATTTTTTGCCATTAATACAAGCACCACATCAAAACGACAAAGAGGTTCAGTGTTATTATGATGTTCTTTCAGGTAGAAATTGGCCAACTGGCGCAACTTAACCTGTTTGCGATTATCAATGGACTGGCCGGCCAAGTCTGCAACCCGGGCACTGCTAGAACGAACTTCTATAAAAGCAACCGTATCCTTATCAAGAGCTATCATATCAATTTCTCCCAAAGGACAATGGTAGTTCCGTGCAATAATCCTATAACCTTTTTTCTCCCGAAGAAATTTTTCTGCCATCTTTTCCCCCAGGAAACCCAGTTCCTTTCTAGAAAGAGGGATATCTGCTTCTTTCTCCTTCAAGGATACCTACCCCTTTCTCCTTTAGAATAACCTGAAAGTCTTACGATGAAGTGGAGAAAACCCTCTATCCCTAAGCGCCTTTCTATGCCCCGGGGTAGGATACCCTTTATTTTCCGAAAAACCGTAACCAGGGTATTGTTCATCATATTTATCCATAAGCCTGTCCCTTGTAACTTTGGCTATTATTGAAGCGGCGGCAATAGAAAGACAAAAAGCATCTCCCCCTTTTACAGCTTCACAAGGTATATTTACAGAAGGAACACCAGATCCATCGAAAAGTATGTACTGCGGAGTAACAGAGAGCTCCTGTACAGCATTACTCATTGCTAACAAAGAAGCCTGTAATATATTTAGCCTGTCAATCTCATCTGCCTCTACAAGGCCTATCCCTACAAAAAGAGCCTCTGCCATTATGACTTTAAAAAGCTCATCCCTTCTACCAGGTTGAAGCTGTTTGGAATCTTTGATTCCCAAGGAACCATAATTCTTTTCCTGATCCAATATGACCGCTGCTGCCACAACGGGGCCTGCCAAAGGGCCACGACCCGCTTCATCAACTCCTGCAATAAGCTTATAACCATTTTCGTAGATAAGTTTTTCCTTAGCACGCATTTGGATAACACGCTGACTTTCCAAGAAGTCTTTTTGCTGACGACGCAAATATCGTTCAACGTGCTTCCTTACACTTTTCCGCGAATCTTTTTTTAGCAGCATTATCTCCTCAGTAGAAAGTTTCGGGCAGGATTTTACATACTTTCCTATCTCTTTTGCAGTTCCTTGTAAAATAACGTTGCATTTATTCAGATTCATGACACTCATCGGGGCTTTCCAAGCTTATACGCCCTAAAGCTCCTTTCCTGAAATCCTTTAAAATTATGCTGGCCGTTTTCTTAGAGTCCACTTTTCCACCCTTGCTCAAGCATCCACGTGAAACACCTATCTTCAAAAATAATTCCTCGGGTTCTGGTGCTTCTTTAATAAATGACAAAGAATAGTAATTATTGAGCTGAGCTATCTTGCCTCGACCTTCATACTGTCTCAGGAGCCATATGGCCGCTTTTTCTTCATCGAAAGCATTTAATTCCAGTGAACCAATTGCTCCTAAGGCCATTAAACCCCACATATTTCTTAAAAAGGGAGAGATAACTCCTGGAGTATCAAGCATCTCCCACCCCGACCGAAGCTTTATCCATTGAGGTCCCCTTGTTATTCCAGGCCTTTCTCCTGTGAGCGCTGCTCCCTTATGAGCCAAACGGTTAATGACAGAAGACTTCCCCACATTAGGAATTCCCACTGCCATAAGGCGAAAAGGGCGATTATAAGCACGCTCTTTTGAACGCAAAAAAAGGAGTTCTTTTTCAATCCTTTTTATAGAACCCCTGTCCCGAGCATTAAATGAAAAAACGGGCCCTTTTTCGGTTGAAAAATAATCCAGCCAGCGGCCCGTAACTTCTTCCTCTGCCAAGTCGGCTTTATTAAGAATGAAGACTCTTTTCTTATTGCCAAATATTTCCTGCACCCTGTTGTTTGTAGTTGTAAGTGGTAGTCTTGCATCCAGGACTTCCAAGACCAGGTCCATGAGCCTCAAATGCTTTCGAAGTCTTTTTTCTTCCTTAATTATGGAGCTTGATTTTACACCTTTTCCCATAAGGCACCCTCAACTCATCTATCAATTTACAGGGCCAGAAACCTCGCTTGACTTGGAGGCCAAAAAACAAGAAACGCTTTTCCTTTAACCAGCTCCTCTGATATTAACCCAACAGCTGGGTCACGGCTATCCATGCTGTTGCTACGATTATCTCCCAAGACAAAAAAGTGCTCTTCCTCAACAGTAATTGGCCCAAAATTAGGCGATGCATAATTTTCAATGTAAGGCTCTTCCAATTCCTCACCATTTAGATAAAGGTAGCCATCCTTAATCTCTACAACATCTCCTTCTTGCCCAACAATCCTTTTAATAAAGTCCCTACGCGGTGCATGGTTAAAAACGATAATATCACCTATATCAGGTTCAGTAAAATAGTAAATAGCTTTATTAACGATGACCCTTTCCTGATGATGCAAGGTAGAATACATAGAGTTACCTTCAACAAGAAAAACCTCAAAAAGAAATAACCTAATAATAACAGCGATAATTATAGCCAGTATTATAGACCTGCTCCACTCTTTAATCTCTTTCATAAAATTTTTCTCTTTAACTTCTGCTTTCTCAAATTGATTCTCCATGTACCAAAGCTCCAGTCCTCTCCTCTAACGCCTGCGTTCTTTGATTCTGGCCGCTTTGCCTTTTAGCTCCCGCAAATAGTATATTTTAGACCTTCTGACATCGCCTTTGCGAATCACTTCAATTTTTTGTATTTTAGGAGAATGTAGAGGGAAGACCCTCTCTACACCAACACCATAAGAAACCCTACGTACAGTAAAGCTTTCATTAAGACCTTCTCCCTTGCGCTTAATAACAACCCCTTCAAATGCTTGGATACGTTCGCGGCTTCCCTCTACAACCTTAACGTGAACCCGTACTGTATCTCCAGGAGAAAAATCATCTACTTGTTCTTTTAAATGGTCATTTTGGACATGCTTTATTAGATCCATCTTACTCGACTCCTTCCCTCGCGAATTATACCATATAGAGAGAGCATAAACAACATTAAGGTTGCCTATAGTTCCCTTTTATGATAGCTCATTATTGTTTCCCTCTTTGTCCAACAGTTCAGGTCTGCATTCTGATGTTCTTACAAGAGATTGTTTGCGGCGCCATTCTTTTATACGCCCATGGTCTCCCGAAAGCAGAATATCAGGCACACCCATTCCCTGGTATTGACGAGGCCTGGTATACTGAGGATACTCCAGCAAACTACCCGAAAAAGATTCTTCCTGTAGCGAAGTCGTGCTAAGCACCCCCGGCACCAACCTAATTGTAGCATCAATCAACACCATAGCTGGCAGTTCCCCGCCCGTCAGTATATAATCACCTATCGATATTTCCTCTTCGGCCAGAAACTCTCTTACCCTTTCATCTACTCCTTCATAATGCCCACAAAGTACAATGATATGGTCGAGTTTGCTAATCTCTTTCACTTTTTCTTGTTTTAATAACTTTCCCTGAGGGGACATTAAAACAATCTTGCTATTTTGCTTTTTCCCTTCTTGCTCCTGCAAGAAATAGACGGCCCTGAAAAATGGTTCTGGCTTCATAACCATCCCTGGGCCTCCTCCAAAGGGGTAATCATCAACCTTGCGTTGTCTATCATAGGTAAAATCCCGGAGATCATGGAGGTTTATCTTTACAAGTCCCTTTTCCAGGGCCCTTTTTATCATGCTTTCTCCAAAAACACTTGTAAACATCTTTGGAAAAGCAGAAACAATATCTATCAACACTGTCCAGCACACCTTGCCTCTCCTATTATATTTCACCCTCGTCATAGAGGCCTGGTGGAAGATCCAGGATCATATAACCTTCCGGAACTGAAATTTCCTTGACAAACACCTTTAATGCTGGCACCAAGATTTCCCTTTGTCCTCCCTCTTTGTCGAAACCTTTGACAACATAGATATCATTATTACCAGTTTTTAATATATCATCAACTGTGCCAAGTTTTTCTCCTTCTACTGAAAAAGCGGACAGACCAATAATCTCATCAAAATAATAGCTTCCTTGCGGCAGAGAAATTCTCTCATCAAACGGAATTTTTACCAGGGAGCCTTTTAACAAAATTGCATCCTCTCTAGAGTCACTTTTTTCAAAATGAATTACCCACAGATTCTTGTGAAGATAGGCCTCTTTAACATCCCTAAATTCATCAACCGCTTCCCCCTCTAGTTTAACCCTTTTCAAAAGATAACAACGCTCCAGAAAATCTGAATAGGGATAAACTTTGACTTTTCCTTGAACCCCAAAAGGAGAAGTAATTTTTCCTATGCTGACCATTTCTGAAGTCATAAAATACACCTACTGAATTATTTCCACCATAATTCTTTTATTCTCTTTTATGGCAGCAGCGTTCACTACAGTCCGAATAGCCTTTGCGATACGACCTTGTTTGCCGATAACTTTTCCCATATCCTCTGCAGCAACTCTAAGTTCCAGGATGATAGAGCGTTCTCCCTCGACCTGCTTCACATCGACCTGGTCTGGATAGTCTACCAGTGCTTTGGCAATATATTCGACGAGTTCTTTCACTTTAAAACCCATCCTTTCTCTATATTTATTTTTCCTGGAATCCTGCTTTGGCAAACAAAGCTTTTACAGTATCAGACGGCTTGGCGCCCTTAGAAATCCATTCTTTTGCTTTTTCAGAATTGATTTCTATTGTCGATGGTTCTGTTCTAGGATTATAATAGCCTATTTCTTCAATAAAGCGGCCATCTCTAGGAGAACGGGAATCAGCTACCACAATACGGTAAAAAGGCTTTTTCTTAGCCCCCAATCTTTTTAAACGAATACGAACTGGCATTTAGAGTACACCTCCTCTCCATTTTTTTAACTATATTAGAAAGGGAAGAACCCTTTTTTCTTTTTTGTTCCGCCTTTTTCCATCCCGCCAAATTGTTTAAATACTTTCTTCATCTGCTCAAACTGTTTAAGAACCCTGTTTACTTCTTGTACAGTAGTACCGCTGCCCATAGCAATACGCCGCCTTCTGCTACTATTAATGATTTCGGGTTGCAACCGTTCATTTCTTGTCATAGAATTAATTACTGCTTCAACATGAACGAGTTGTTTCTCATCCAGGGAAAGATCTTTTAATCCTTTTTTGCCGGCCATTTTATTAAAGCCAGGCACCATTGCTACCAGATCGTCCAAAGACCCCATTTTCTTGACCTGTTGCAACTGTTCCAAAAAATCCTCTAGAGTAAAGCTTTGTGAACGTAGTTTTTTCTCCAGCTCCCGGCCTTTTTCCTCGTCCATAACTGTTTGAGCTTTTTCAACGAGAGTAAGCACATCCCCCATTCCCAGTATCCTGGATGCCATGCGGTCTGGATGAAAAGGCTCAAACGCATCAGTTTTTTCGCCAATTCCAACAAACTTTATCGGTCTTCCAGTTACTTCTCTAACAGAAAGAGCTGCTCCTCCCCTAGTATCGCCATCCAGCTTGGTAAGAATAACCCCCGATATATTCAATCTTTCATGAAAGGTCTCCGCTACATTTACTGCATCCTGACCTGTCATAGCATCAACAACAAGCAGTATTTCTTGAGGAGCCACTTTTGTCTTAATTCTTTCCAGTTCAGACATCAACTCTTCATTTATATGAAGACGTCCAGCAGTATCCAAAATAACATAATCGTGCTCTTCACTTACAGCATTTTTAAAAGCTTCTTGCGCTATTATTACAGGATCTTCCTTGCCTAAGCTGAATACAGGAACATTTTCTTTTTGACCCAATGTCTTCAGCTGTTCTATAGCAGCAGGACGATAAATATCGGCGGCAGCAAGCATCGGGTTAAACCCCTTTGCCCTTAAGTGTGCAGCCAGTTTTGCTGCCGTAGTAGTTTTACCTGAGCCCTGCAATCCCACCAGCATTATTACACTTGGACGGGCATCACCAGAAACAATTTTGCTCTGGCTTTCGCCCATAAGTTTAACCAATTCCTCGTGGACAATTTTAATAACCTGTTGGCCAGGGGTAAGACTTTTTAAAACCTCAGCACCTACTGCCCTTTCTTTGAGAGTAGCGATAAACTTTTTCACTACCTTGTAGTTTACATCAGCCTCAAGCAAAGCCAACCGGACTTCTCTTAAAGCAGAGTCAACATCTTTTTCGCTCAGCTTTCCTTTTCGTTTGAGCTTTTGAAAAGTTGCCTGTAATTTTTCCGATAATCCGCTAAACAAAATAAGCGCCCTGCAAAAGGGCTACCTCCTCACCTGTTAATTTTCCAGCATATTTTTATGCACGATTTCCTTCATTCTTTTAACCTGTGCTCCCGTTGGTCTACCCAATTTCAATAACTCCAACAGCTTCTCTCCTTCTTCTCTCCTTTGTAAAAATGACTGATAAAGCCCCAACCTTTTCTCCCATTCCTCCAATGCACGAACTGCACGAGAGAGTATATCATAGACACCCTGTCTAGAAATGTGCAATTGCTGGGCAACTTCCGCCAACGAAAAATCGTCCTTATAGTACATCTCTACTACAGCCTGCTGTTTCTCAGTCAGTAGCATTCCATAAAAATCAAAAAGATAATTTAGGCGTTCTTTCTTCTCTAACATATGCACTCCATCATTTATACAACATTTTCTCTGCAAAGTAAAGGACCTTTACAGAGAAAATAGAGATTTTTAAAAGATTGAGTGAAAAGTTAAAATAGCAAGGCTTCAACATATTCTTCTGCTTGAAAAGGCTGCAGGTCCTCCACTTTTTCTCCCGTTCCCACAAGTTTCACCGGGATCCCGGTGAGCTCCTTAACAGCAAAAATTATCCCACCTCGGGCAGTACCATCCAACTTTGTTAACACTATACCGCTCACCGGCATGGCTTCCTGAAAATGCTTGGCTTGGGCTATACTATTTTGACCGGTTGTCGCATCCAAAACAAGGAGTATTTCGTGTGGAGCACCTTCCAGCGCTTTTCCACAAACACGGCATATTTTGCTCATCTCTTCCACCAGGTTTTTCTTGGTATGTAGGCGTCCAGCTGTATCACAGATCAACACATCTGTTCCTCGGGCTTCGGCAGCTTTCACAGCATCAAAAATAACAGCCGAAGGATCTCCACCTGCCTGATGCTTAATCAATCCTGTACGCTGAAGATTTGAGGACCATTCTTCTAACTGTTCGATAGCAGCAGCTCGAAAAGTGTCTCCGGCCGCAAGCAAAACTTTCTTTCCTTGTTGATTAAAATGATATGCCATTTTGGCTATAGTAGTAGTCTTTCCAACCCCATTCACACCCAGCACCAAGATAACCATGGGCGAAACAGAAGGTGAAAAAGAATACAGCTCTTCCCCACTTTGCAACTTTTCCGCCATCAGGTTTTTTAATATCTCTTTAGCTACGATCAGGTCATGAATCTTTTCTTCTTTTAAACGTTTTTGCAAAGCATCAATTATGGTAAGGGTTGTATCCACTCCTACATCGGCACTTATCAAGATTTCTTCTAGCTCTTCAAAAAACTCCTCGTCTATCTCTTTCTTGCCAAAAAGCGCATCGATCCTGCCTTTTAGTGCTTCCCTGGTCTTAGATAATCCCTTTTTAAAAATCTCCAGCATTAGTTATTTCTCACCCAGCTCTTTCTTTCATATTTAGAGAAACTACCTTGGAAATGCCCTGTTCTTCCATAGTAATCCCATAAAGAGAATCTGCTTCTTCCATGCTTTTTTTGCGATGGGTAATAAGAATAAACTGAGTCTTACCTGCATACTTTTTAAGAAAATGTAAAAACCGGGACAAATTTGTTTCATCCAGAGAAGAGTCAATCTCGTCTAACACACAGAACGGAGCCGGCTTATGTTGTAAGATGGCAAATAGCAAGGCAATGGCTGTAAGTGCTTTCTCTCCGCCGGACAGCAACAATATGTTTTGTAACCTTTTGCCAGGAGGCTCTGCAACAACTTCTACCCCTGACTCAAGAATATTTTGCGGATCAGTAAGCTTTAAAAAAGCCTGCCCTCCTCCAAAAAGCTTATTAAAGACATCTACAAAATTTTTTTCCACTTCACGTAATGTATCTTGGAGCCGGTCTTCCATATGGTTATCCAGTTCTTGGAGAAGCTTTTTAACTCCCTTTTCTCCCTCAATAAGATCCTTGCGTTGCTCTTCTAAAAATTTAATTCTGTCCATCAAGCGCTCATATTCTTTGATTACTCCAGGGTTTACTTCACCCATCTCAAGTAGTTGTTCTCGCAATTCTTTTTTTTGTTCTTGAAGTTGTTCTTCGGATTCTTGTGATAAAACCTCTTCTTCAAGCACTTTTTGCGGATCAATCCTAAAATTTTCTATAAACTGCTCTTGCAGATACCTTTTTCCTTCCTCAAGCTTTACTCTTTCCAGATCCAGGGAAGGAAGACGTCTTTCATATCTTTCCAATGCTTTTTTTTCTTTTTTTAGGGAAGAAAGCAGGTTTTCCTTTTCTGTTTTCAACGAGCGAAACTTGTCTTCAAGGGGAAGCAGAGCTTTCTCAGCTACCTTTAAATCTTCTTTCTCTTCTTCTATCTCTAAAGAAAAGCTTTCTTTTTTCTTTTGTAATACCTCTAGATCCTCTTGCAAACTTCCTTTCTTCTTGGAAAGCTCATTCAACAACTCTTCAAGTCGCTCTTTTTCTTGTTTTTGCTCCGTTAAAAATGTCTGAAGAGAACTTTCCTTTTCTTGTAGAGCAGAAAAGCGTATCCTCAGATCTACCAGTTCTTCTTCCTTGCGATTGAATTCTTCTTCTTTTAACTGCACATCTGAACTTTGCTTGTCAAAGCTTTTGTTTAGTTCAGAAATATACAGTTCCAAAGAAGATAATTCATTTTCATAAGCTTCCCTGTCTTTTTCCAACATCTGTATCTTACTATCAAGAGAGTTTTTTTCTTCTTGTAAAGCTTCTATCTCTGAGAAAACGTTGTTGCGCGTAAGTTCTACTTTGTCTTTTTCGCTATTTTTTTTAATTTTTTTCTCGTTTAGCTCTTTACTTTTTTGTTCTATGTTCTCCTTAGACTTCCGCAGCTTTTCTGCCTTATTTTTCAGTTCTTGCAATTCAACCTCTGCGCTTTTAAAGGAGTTCTCCATTTCAACTACCGCAACTGATAGTTCTTTTATTTCTCTTCTTCGCTGCAGGAATCCTACTCGTTCCCTTGTCCCAAAACCTCCTGTAATAGCACCGCCGGGCGCAATCATTTCTCCCTCTAAGGTCACTGTTCTCCAAAAATTTTTGTTTTTGCGAGTTATCTTCAGAGCATCATTTATGTTTCGCGCAATTAAAACTCGCCCCAACAGATATTCTACAACTTTTTCATATTGTGGGGCTGAATTTACCAGCTGGGCAGCCGAACCCAATATTCCTTCATCTTGAGGAATTCCTTCCTTCTTGTTTTGTTTTAACAAATTTAAAGGTAGAAAAGTGGCCCGTCCAGCTTTATTATTTTTTAAATAGTCGATAGCCCTACGTGCCACCTCGTCAGTTTCAGTAACTATAAACTGGACAGAATTGCCCAGAGCAACTTCAATAGCTCTTTCTAGCTCTGAAGAAACCTCAATAAGATGGGCAACTGGTCCCAAGACACCTTCTAAAGATTGGTCATTGCTAGAGGCATTCATAATTGCTTTTACTCCACCACCGTACAGGCTCAATTCTTCTTCATTTTCTTGAAGGTTCCTAAGACGGTTTCTTTTTTTATCCAGTTCTCGTTCCAGAGCTTTTTGGCTCTCTATTTTTGAGTCGATATAGGATTGTAATTCTCGCAGCCTTTCTGAAATATTATTATATTCCTCATGTGG
>CAZMLU010000039.1:6027-16531 GCA_964567295.1 uncultured Desulfovibrionaceae bacterium | reverse complement strand
CGATTTGGGCGAGACGATTGATTTTCTTAAAGAGACGGTCAGATGGTGGGATCGTTGGCTGAAAGGCATTAATAACGGTATTGAAAAAGAACCCCGCCTGCGAGTTTGGATGCAGGATTCTGTTTCTCCTATAGTCAACGAACGCCCCGGGCGCTGGATCGGCGAAGAGGCTTATCCTTCCCCAAACGTGACGCCCCGAAGCTATTACCTGAAACCTGGTCTCATAGATATGGAAAACGAAGTGCCCGATCTTGCGCCCGAACTGACCATTCAAAGCCCCTTAAGCGTGGGGCTGTTTGCGGGAAAGTGGTGCTCTTATGCATCTACTACTGATTTGCCCAGTGACCAGCGAGAAGAAGATGGCGGCGCTCTGGTTTTTGATACCCCACCTCTCTCGGAAGATGTGGAAATCCTGGGTGCGCCTGAACTTATAGTAAGGTTGAGCAGCAACAAACCTTTTGCTATGTTGGCAGCCCGTCTCTGTGACGTAGCCCCCAACGGTCGTTCCACCCGGATCACCTACGGAGTTTTAAACCTTACCCATCGTGACAGCGATGAATATCCCGAGGAATTGGAACCGGAGAAGGTATACACAATCAGGATGAAATTGAATTACATTGCTCAGCGCTTTCCCCAGGGGCACCAGATAAGGCTATCCCTATCTACCTCCTACTGGCCACTGGTCTGGCCTCCTCCTGAGCCGGTACGCCTCACCATCTATCCTACCGAGTCAAAAATTATTTTGCCCGTTCGCCAAAGTAATTCTGCCGATGAACAGCTGCTGGAACTGGGTGCTCCAGATTTAAAGGAAGAAATGCCCGCAACCATCTTAAAGCCTGCAAACCGGGAATGGGAGGTAATACACAACCTCAGGACAAACAGGGTTACCTTGCATGTAGTTAATAATGATGGGAAAACGAGGTTGCCGCATATTAACTGGGCGATAGAGAGAAATGTGGAGGAAAAATACAGTTACCGGAACAACAATTACGATACGCTGCGAGGTGAAGTGGCCAGCGAAATGCGTTTTGAGCGTGACGATTGGACTGTATTTACCAGGACGCATACTATTTTAACCTCCACCAAGACACATTTTATTATCAGGGCGATCCTTGATGCTTACGAAGGTGATGTGCGTGTTTTCAGCAAAACATGGGACGAGAGAATAACACGAGATTTATTATAGGAAAGAGGAATAGCTGATGGAGAAAAAGCAAGTATTTATTATCGGCATGGATGATTTTAATCTGCAAAAACTGCGAAATCTGCCGGAGGCGGAGTACTGCGACTTTCTTCCTGCACTGCATATTGGGGAAATTCGGGATGTTGACGGCTATAATATCAGGGAATTAATCCAACTGTGTTTTAAAAGAATCGAGGAGCATGGCAGGATAGACGCGGTTGCCAGTTATTATGATTTTCCAGGGACTATTTTGGTTCCTGTTATTGCAGAAAAGTTCGGGGTTCCCGGACCTTCACTCGAAAGTATGATAAAATGCGAAAACAAATTCTGGAGCCGCCTGGAGCAGAGTAAAGTTATAAGCGAGCATATTCCAGTATTTAAAGCTTTTGATCCCTTCGACCCCCAGGCTTTTGAAAACATTGGTCTCCTCCCTCCTTTTTGGGTAAAGCCTATCAAGTCCTTTCGTTCTTTTTTGGCCTTTCGTATTAACGGTGAAGCGCAGTTTTATGAGTGTATGCAAGAGATGCGAAAGCATATCCAGTTTATCAGCGAACCCTTCCATGAATTTATGCGCATATACAACATCCCTGAAGAATTCGCCAGCATGGAAGAAACCTGCATTGCGGAGAGTATCATCGCCGGACACCAGTGCACTCTGGAGGGATATATCCATAACGGCAAAGTTGTTGCCTACGGCCTGGTTGATTCCATCAGGGAAGCTGATCGTTCTTCCTTTTCCCGTTATGAATATCCTTCTTCACTACCCCAGGAGATCCAGTTCCGTATGGCCGATGTAACCCGCAGAATCATTAAGCAGATAGATCTGGACAACTGCCCTTTTAACATAGAGTTTTTTTATGATCAAACTGCAGACGAGGTCTACCTGCTGGAAATTAATCCGCGCATTTCCCAGGCCCATACCGATATCTTTGAAAAGGTGCACGGCATCTCTCACCATTCCATTATGGTGAAACTTGCACTGGGCGAGAAACCAAAGACCCTGGGATATAATGGGGAATTCAACAAGGCGGCCAATTTTATGCTGCGAGTTTTTGAGACGGGACAGGTCAACAAGGTTCCCGCAAAAGAAGAGATAAATATTTTGAAGAAGTTTATCCCTGGATTGGAAGTTAAATTACAGGTGCCGGCAGGAATACACCTGAGCAAGTTGCAGGGCCAAGATAGCTATAGTTATGAGCTTGCCAATATCTTTATCGGTGGCAGGGACCAGCAGGAACTGGTCGAAAAATATAACAATGCAGTAGATGGGTTGACCTTTGAAATTGAATACGATGACAAAGTTCGTCTACGATAAAACCGCTCTGTTATTAGCGGAGTTTAAACTTTTTACAGAAGGAGGAAATTGCCGTGGAAGACGCTATTAACAAAAGGGCGTTTGGCAGCACGGGTCTTCGAATGACCTGTGTAGGCCTCGGGGGTGAAGGTATACTCCGCACTTACGGCAAGGAAACCGCAGCCATGGGACTCATTGAGATGGCAGCCGGTCAGGGTATCGGATATTTTGATACAGCACAAGCTTATTCCGGCAGCCAGGGATATTACGGTCTTTTTTGGCGTGAAAACCCCAATCGCCGCGAGGAGATTTTTCAGACCAGTAAATCGGCCAGCCGTGATAAAAAAAGGGCCTTGGCAGAACTGGATGACTCCCTGCAGACCATGGGAATAGAATACCTGGATTTGTGGCAAATACACGATATACGCGACCAGGCCGATCTTCAAGCTATAGAGTCCCCAGGAGGAGCTCTGGAAGCTTTTCTTGAAGCTAAAGAAAAGGGGAAAGTCCGTTTCATTGGGGTGTCAGGTCACGTAGATCCAGATATTCTTACCTATGCCGTCCAGAAATGGCCTGTCGATACAGTGCTGATGCCTGTTAATCCCGTAGAGGGTGTATTGGGCGGATTTTTGGATACAACTCTTACTGCGGCCCTGGATAAAGGACTTGCCGTGATTGCCATGAAAGTGCTGGGAGCCTCTCGCTATCTTGCTCCGGAATCAGGGATCACCCCGGACTTGTTGATTAAGTATGCCCTTTCTTATGATATAAGCCTGGCCATTGTGGGATGCTCTACTCTCCAGGAAGTAACGACCTTGGCTGAAGTTGGGCGAACTTTTACTTCCCTTTCCCAAAAAGAACGGGAGGAAATAGAAGGCTATTTTCGGCCTAACGCCTCAAAGCTAGCTTTTTATCGCAATTGGGGGTAACATTGTAGAAGCTCCTTAGAATAGGGCCTTTTAGAATGAGAGTGGAAAACCAGGAGCTATAACTTCTGGTTTTTTATTTCTCAAAAAATTTTTGGCGAACTATATTTTGGGGTAGAGAAGGCCAGGTATTGTTTCTTGCTTATATGTTCTTGCATTTTATAAATTTTTGTGTTTATATTGCAATGGGTGCAATCCAAAGTTTTCTTCATTTTCGTAGCAAAGGTTAGGAGGATTGCAGGAAAATGGGATCACTGGAAACGGGTTTTTTTGCAGGTAAAACACTGAGCGTTCTCTTTTTCGGTGATATTATGGGTAAGCCCGGCCGTGAGGCGTTTGAAAGGTTGCTTCCCTCTCTAAAAGAAGAATTCGCGGCGGATATGGTTATTGCAAACGGGGAGAACTCTGCCGAAGGCAATGGGATTACTCCTGCGGTAACGCGTGAACTGTTGGAGGCAGGGACCGACGTCTTGACAACAGGAAACCATGTCTGGGGGAACGAGGAGATTATCCCCGCTATAGATAAGGAAACCCGGCTGCTTCGTCCCGCCAATATGTCTTCTTTTATGCCGGGGAGAGGAGCCGGTATTTTTCAGCACGGAGGCTGTGCTGTGGGCGTTTTGAACCTGATGGGCCGCGTTTTTATGCCGCATAGTAACTGTCCCTTTCAGCAGGCAGAAGAGGATATGGCTTCTTTGCTTGAGGTGACCCCCCTTGTGGTGGTAGACTTTCACGCGGAAGCAACCTCCGAGAAGCACGCACTGGGATGGTTTTTGAAGGATAAGGCTAGTGCTGTTATAGGGACACATACCCATGTGCAGACTGCCGATGAATGCATCTACCCCGAAAAGGCTGCCTATATCAGCGATGCCGGTATGACGGGACCGGTGCGGTCAGTGATAGGGTTGGACCCCGATAAAATGTTAGAGGTCTTCAGAAAGGGGACCCCTTTGGGCTTTCACATTGCACGGGGAAGTTGTGCTGTCCAGGGCGTGCACCTTCTTCTGGATGCCCAAAGCGGAAAAGCTTTGGAGATAAGGAGAATTAACAGGACTGTTAACACCCTTCCATCGGGGGGTAATAACTAACGGCACCTTTTTACAAAAAGGCCATTTCCAGAATGGTTTTCCATTGTTTCTCACTCACGGGTACTACAGAAAGACGAGGCTGGCGAACCAGCTCCCAATCAGGGAAAAGCTTGCTTTTTTTGATCCTGGCCAGCGTAACCGGCTGGGGCAAGCTTTCCTGTGCTATTACTTCTACTACCAGGAGGCGTGGGTTGGCTCTGCCAGGGTCGGGGTAGGGCTCTCCTGCGACCCGAGCTACACCCATTATGGCGCGTTCCTTACCTGTGTGATAGATGAAAGCCAGATCATCTGATTTCATCTGTGCCAGGATTTTTAATGCCGGATTAGATTTAACGCCATCCCAGACCGTCCTTTTATCCCGTAAAATATCCTGCCAGGAGTACTCTTCCGGTTCCGTTTTTAGAAGCCAATATGATTGCACTTTTGCTTCTCCATTTCCGTAAAAATAAAAGGCTATGTGTAATCTTTATTATCGAGGCACCAAGTTAGTCAGGTAATACGAAAGGGCCAGATCTCCTTCAGCTGTTACTTCGTCCCAGCTCCACTCAACCAGCATCTGGAAGTCATCATTGAAGTCAGCCACACTCCAGTTCGCAGTGCCTTCTTCTCCTTCAGGTGTTAACGGGGGGGCGATTTCTACCTCCAGGCGGGTTACTTCTGCAATATTCCTGAGATTAAACCCTCTAACATTGTGCCCACAAATTCTCCAGGTATAACTTCACCATCAACCTCTTCCTCAAAATTGTTCACAATTTCGGACACCCCGGTGGGGCTTCGCCACTCTGTCCGTTACTTCTTCTACGTCGGGCGCTCCACAACCGAAAGTAGCCAGCAGAAGAAAAAAGGCAATGGCCAGGGGTAGAATTATCCAAGCCCTGCTTTAATGTTTAACATTCTCGTCAACCTCCCTAAAACAATTTACTCTTGTTTTGTCATTACCAGGCAAAGACAGGAGACATGAAATTTCACATATCTTTTTGTGTTCAAGCTTGACAACACACCCTTCTAATGTTTTGATTCTGCCTTTGTTTTCTTCCTGATTGATTGTTGGAATCCTCCAAAAACAAATAATTTATATCATTATGGCAGTGATAAGAAAGCAGGGAAATATAGTAAAGTAGAAGAATATACCCCTTTAAGGCTGTTTTCGAAAATAATATTTTTCCTGGCGGAGGTTTGCCATGTATAGATATATCAAACACCTTATATTTTTGGTGGCCCTATTGCTGGTTATTTTATTCTTTTTGTTCGTAATAAACCAGACGGCCCAGGTAGTAGCCCTTGCCGGTGCTGTCAATCCTGTCTTGGGACAGTTTGTGTTATATACGTTGCTTATCTTATATTCAGCCATCATCATTATTCCCATAATTTGGATGTTTAGAATGCCGAGGGCCTTGCTTCCTCCAGAAAGGGCAGAAGGAGAAGAATACAGGGAATATATCTACAGATTAGGTCATCGCTTAACTAAAAACCCTCATCTGAAAGGGGTTAATATAGTTCCCGGCGAACAATTCAGCGTAGAAGAGGCCCTCAAAGTTTTAAACAACAAAGCAGACGAAAGAATAAAGTCCACCGCTTCCAGTGTTTTTATCATGACAGCCATTTCCCAGTACGGGGCTCTGGACGCCCTGATTGTCCTTTTAGCCCAGTTCCGCATGGTCTGGCAGGTAACAATATTATATAATCAGCGCCCTAATCTAAGGGAAATAATCTATCTCTATAGCAATGTGTTCGCCACAGCTTTTTTGGCCAGCAGAATAGAAAATTTAAATTTACTGGAGGATCAGCTGGAACCTGTTATAGCTTCTATAATGGGCAGCACTCTTTCTTCATTTACTCCTGCTTTTAATACAGCCGCTAACGTTGTTACTAACTCCATTATACAGGGTTCTGCCAATGCTTTCTTGACCTTAAGGGTTGGCGTAATAACCAAGATGTACTGTTCATCACTGACAAAGCAGGAGAAAGGACAGCTCGGGCGTGCCGCTGCGGTGCAGGCGGCTTCTATGCTGGGCAAAGTTCTGGGAGAGTCCGCCTATACCGTCTCCAAGATAATTTTTAGGGCTGCGGCAAGAGCCAGCAAAAGACCTTTTCGGTACGGGCAGGATGTGCTCACCAGGACGACAAAAAGTACTATGAAAAAAAGTGAGGAATTCGTAAACGATCTGAGCGGGGTTGTGAAAAAGACCAGCATGAAGTTTAGAATATTCTCCAGGAAAAAGGTGGATGAAGAATAATAAGCAGGGAAGTAAAGGTTGCCAGAACCGGTTCGATGATCAACTTTTTCATAGGGACGTTTTATTCCCGGTCAGTCTTTGCCGAATGGTTTTCTCCCCAAAAACGGGGGCTGTTCCCGTTGAGGAAAACAAACGTATCCAAATCCTCATAATATCGTGCCTTTACCACCAGGAGTCCCAGTGCCACCAGGGAGCTGTCTCGATGTGCGGGCAGTCTTCCTCGGAACACTCCTTTTCCGGTTGGGTGTCTTGGATGAACAGCTCTTTTTCTCCCGTGGCCGTGCAGTTGGTAGACTGGATTAGCCCGGTTTCGGGGCAGAGGGTTATTTGAACAATGTTGCCGGGCCTGACAAAGTCCCCCGGGGGAATATCCCTGGAGGCTTCTTTTATAAATTCTGCCCATAAAGGTGCGGCCAGGCTTCCGCCCGTTTCTTCCAGCGGGTATTCTCTATCGTCCCCGACGAACAGTCCCACTACCAGGTCGGGGGTGTAGCCCACCATATAGACATTTTTATGAACCTGCGAAGTGCCGGTTTTCCCTGCTGCAGGCCTGTCCAGTGTTAAAGAAACAGAGGAAGCTGTCCCTCCGGGTTGAAGCACTTCCCGCAGAAAGTCTGTCAGGAGATAGCCCACGCTTTCGTCCATCACCTTATCCAGCCGGGGGGAGTTATCTATCAGGTTCTCACCACCGGGACCGGTGGCTTTTTCCAGGAGCACAGGTTCTACCCGGTAGCCTCCGTTGGCAAAAGCGGCATAAGCTGCAGTCAGTTCCAAGAGGGTGACTTCCAAAGTGCCAAGGGGTGCAGATATATAGTTCTTCATGGGGCTTTTTATGCCCAACTTTTGGGCCATTTCAATCGTTCTTTCGCCCCCTATCTCCTGGTTTAGCTTGACCGCGGTGATATTGCAGGACTTAACCAGGGCTTCCCTGAGGGTTAAATCATCGTAGTGAAATCCTCCTCCAAAATCAGTAGGCTCGTAGGGTTCCGCCATTCCTTCTTCCTCAAGGGATATGGGCTCGCATCGGAAGGTATGAGCTGCCGTGTATCCCCTCTCCAGGGCGGCAGCGTAGACAAGGGGTTTAAAGGCGGAGCCTGGTGATCTGGGCAGATTTACCCGGTTTAGCATGGTTTCCCCGTAGCTCCTCCCCCCTACCAGAGCCTTGATCTTTCCCGTATCTGGTTCCATGGCGACCAGTGCCGCCTGGGGCTGGGTAACCCCCTGCTCGTCTTGTCCGTTCACGGGCAGCTCTTCCTCCAAGATCCTTTCCGCGGCCGCTTGCATGTGGGCATCAATAGTACTGTAAAAAGATAACCCCCCTTTTTGTAAAATCTCCGGGTCGCGTTTGGATATCTCCTCAAATTCCCTGTACAGTATCTGGTCTACAATATAGCTACTCTCGCGCGAAAGCGTGGGGCTTTCATTAAAGTATAACTGTTTGCCCAGGGCTTTTTCCATCTCTTCAGGCGTAATAAAACCCTCTTCCTCCATTAACTTGAGGATGCCTGCTTGCCGGTTACGGGAGGCTTCCTCATCTATAAAAGGGGAATAATAACCGGGACCCCTGGGTAGCCCCGCAAGCAAAGCTGCTTCTTCCAGGGACAGTTCGGCAGCAGATTTATCGAAGTAGAGCTGCGCCGCGGCCTCAATGCCGTAAGTGGCGTGCCCGTAATAGATGGTATTAAGGTATAATTGCAGGATTTCATCCTTAGAGAGTCTTCTTTCAAGCTGCCACGTAAGTTTAGCCTCTTCCCACTTTCTCTGCCAGGTTCGCTCATGGGATAAAAAAAGATTCTTGGCCAGCTGTTGGGTAATGGTGCTGCCCCCCTGGGTTATCTGCCAACCGCGCAGGTTCTGGAAAGCAGCCCTGAAAATGCCCCTTAAATCGAAGCCGTTGTGTTCGAAAAATCGCCGGTCTTCCACAGCGATAGTGGCCCATATGACTTCTTCCGCCACTTCATTCAGAGAAACCTTAGTCCGGTTCTCTACGAACTGGGTAGTCATAAGTTCCCCGTCCCCGTAATAAAAACGGGAGGTTTGGGGCTGCTCGATATCGGGAAAGCTTTCCAGGTTTAATGCCATGTAGGCAAAAACGCCAAAGCCTCCGCTTACAGTAACCAGTAATAAAACCAATAGAGCAGCGCTGAAGCGAATCCAATTAGTTTTCAACAGCATCATTCCTTCGACTTCAAAGTTCCAAAAAGTGTTATATATGGTCATGCCCTTTTGACAGGCCATTAAGATATATTATAACACGTTCAGAGGATATTATCTAAAATTAAGCTCCTTTTAAGGTAATCAGAAAACTGGCTATTGTAAAATGGACCAGTTTTTGAAATAATATAAGTCCAAGGTTAAAAGGTATGGTGATAGTTTTTCCTAAAAAGGAGTAGATGGAGCCATGTTTAAAAAGGCATTTATAATAACATTGATGGCGTTTTTGCTTTTCGGTGTGGGGATAGGGTGTAAAGAGAGCGTTTCTGAAGAAAAAAATCCGGAAAAGACTATTCCGGAAGCAACCACCCTGGAAGGTGAGGATATTGCGGGTTTAACCTATGAAGAATTTGAAGTAGTCAAGGAAAAAGTTGAGCAGGATTGGAACGAGAGGGAGATAACACTGGTTTTGGACGAGGAGGAAAAGGTCGTCAATGTGCGCGATCTAGGTTTTAATTTTTACTTCGACAATGATGATGAGTTGATGGAAAGGGCTGCAGAATACCAGTTGGATTTTGATTACTGTGCCGAGACAATGGAAAATAAGATAGAAGACCTCTTCCCCCTTGTGCTGCAGGAGCCTCAAGATGCGCAGCTGATTGTGGAGCAGGAACCCAGTATAAAGGAACACCGGGATGGAGAAAGAATTGACCTGGAAGGCTCAGTAAAGACAATTGTGGAAAATGCCAGGGAAGATGAAGCAGTCCTCCTGCTGGAAAGCTTTTCGCCAGAGGTAACAACAGAAGATATAGAAAGGAAAGGGGTTAAGGAATTAATCTCCTCTTATTCTACCGAGTTTAACCCGAGACAGGAAAAGCGTAGTGCAAATCTTAAATTAGCGGTTAATAGCATTGATCACACCCTGCTTTCGCCCGAAGGAATTTTTAGCTTTAATAAAACTGCCGGACCTTACACTGCGGACAGGGGTTTTCAATCTGCTCCCGTTTACAGAGCAGGCACGGTAACCACCGGTATTGGCGGTGGGGTATGCCAGGTCTCTTCAACTCTCTACAATGCTGTACTGCTTGCAGGTCTGGAGACAGTGGAAAGATATTCCCATTCTCTACCTGTCTGGTATGTGCCGCTGGCCAGGGATGCTGCTGTATCTTATGGGAACGTTGATTTGAGATTTAAAAATTCCCTGGGAAATCATATTTATATACGTATGAATGTAGATACAGAGAAGGGCTTAATTGAAACCAGGGTTTTTGGCACAAAAGAAACCGAGGTAACAGTAGATTCAAAAATTGAAAAGTGGATTGATCCTCCTGTAGAAGAAAAAGAAGTAGAAGATTTGGAGGAGAAAAAAGTTGTGGAAGATGGGCAGCAAGGCTATGAAGCTATAAGCTGGAGATACCTGGACGGTGAATATGAATTCCTGTCCCGTGATTATTACAGTCCCATGAAGCGGGTTGTTGAGGTGCCTCTTGAAAAAGAAGAAGAGGAAAAAGAAGAGCCTGCAGAAGACGAAAAAGAAGAAGATGAAAAAGAACCGGAAAATGGAGAAACCTTAGAAGAAGCACCCGAAGTGGAAGAAGCCTCCGACGAAGAAACCCCCGAAG
>CAZMLU010000039.1:0-5927 GCA_964567295.1 uncultured Desulfovibrionaceae bacterium | reverse complement strand
CCCCCGAAGTGGAAGAAGAGGCGGAGGAGAGAGAAGCGGTGGAATAAATAAGGAGTTCAAACTTATATAAGTCTTGCGGAGCAAAAAACTTATTTACAGCAAGCTGTATCAGCCGGGAGCTTTTTAAATTACTCCCGGCTGATGTAATTTGCAGGATCGCGGTGGGTATCGGTGTTGCCCCCGGCATGACCTCCATAGCGGACCTCGAAGTGCACGTGGAAACAGCTGGCGTTACCTGTTCTCCCTATTTCGGCGATAATATCCCCTTGACTTACATATTCACCAACGTTTACAAGGTTCCTTGAATTGTGAGCATACCGTGTGGAGTATTCACCGTGCTCGATTACTACGGAGTAGCCGTAACCGTCACTTTCCCAACCTGAGACGATTACTTTTCCGTTGTCAGAGGCCAGGATCGGGGTTCCCTTGTCTGCGCCGATGTCGAGACCGTAATGAAAACGGCCGCCTCTAGGTCCGTATTCGGATACCACTTGACCGCCTTCCACGGGCCATATAAAATCACCGGTGGGTTCATAACTGTTGGAGCTGTCGCCTTCGCCGTCGCTTTTTTCAGCTCCCTCATCGACTTCTTCTTCAACTTTTGAAGAATCGGCTTTCTTCGTTTCCTCTGTCAACCGTTCATCACCATTGTCTAGAATTACAGCACGCTTATCAGGATCCCACTCAAGATCATGTTCGAAGAATTCTGCTGCAAACCGTATGGGCATAAAAAGGCTCCCGTTTTTTATTTCTGAAGGAAGATTAATTTTGACCTCTTCTCCGTTAACCTTGGGGCTGGTGGCATTGTTAGTAATTTGAACTTCTTTATCATTCCAGTATCCGAGAGCAGCGCGTTTTTCATTACACCATTCCACTTCAGCATCCATTGACTCGAAGAAGTTGCGCATGGGAACCATTGTTGTTCCTTCACGGATAAAAGGGGGAGGTTCAAAAGTATATTCTTTTTCTTCTATAAAAATTTGCACATCATCGCTGAAGGCCCAGGCAGGCATTCCCGTAACAACCAAAATAAGAAAAACTGCTGCAGAAATTATTATTCTATGCATATGTGTTTTCCCTCCATCAAAAGTTCGTTAAATTTGATTAAATTTATTTAACATCTTTTAATACTTCGAGTTATTACTAAAATATCCTGCTTGCTCTTTGGAAAAAGGATAAATTTTTCATTAATTGGGGTGTGCTATAAATAAATTTTCTCAGGAAGGAGGACTCGCGCTATATTAACAGAATATTTAAATATAATAATAAATTTTTCTTAGAAAGGAGTAATTGACATGGGGCTTTTGACCTGGATAATTATAGGTGGGCTTGCCGGTTGGGTGGCCGGCATGTTAGTCAAGGGGAAGGGTTTTGGGTTGATCGGTAATGTGGTGATTGGAATAATCGGGGCCTTTTTGGGCGGCTGGTTGGCCGGTGCCGTTCTTGGTATCCCAGACCCGCTCACCGGTTTCAATCTTTCTACATTTGTAGTGGCTTTACTGGGCGCGATAATACTTCTCTATGTGGCCAAGATGTTAAAGTTTAGGTAAGATTAGACCATATATTTACCCGGGATTCCGAGGTATCTTCATAGAGTGTGCCGCACGTTGGCTGTTATTTTCGGTAGTTGTAAGAGCACAGCAATCTTCGCAGAGCATACCTTTTGAGTTTATTACTATCATTTCGTGCCGCCTTTTAATTTATTAAAAATTCGCAGGGTTATATTAAATATTAAACACTTATCCTATTTATTGTTAAGACTGTAACTGCTATTCGGAAGCTCTTTTGTTCAAACATTATCCGTTTTTACCCCATCGGCTAGTGTAATCCTGGTATCTAAGGCCACAACTCTATCTTCCCTTGCTAGCAGGGGGTTTATATCCATTTCCGATATGGTGGGGTTTGCTTCTACCAGTCCCGCAAGGGTTACCAGGCAATCTATCAACCGCTCTTGGTCTATGGCAGCGCCACCCCTTGCCCCGGCCAGTATTTTGCTGACCTTTGTTTCTGCCACCATTTTCGCCATTTCTTCTCTACCCAAGGGGAGTATCCTCAAGGAGGTGTCCTCGCATATTTCGGTATACAAGCCACCGGAACCAAATACCACTACGGGGCCGAACTGGGGATCCCTTTTGCTGCCCAGGAGCAGTTCAATTCCTCCGTCAAGATGTTCCTGGATCAGGACTCCCCCAATTTTTGCCTCCGGTTCCTTGCGCCCGATTTCCCGGATCATTTCCGCATAAGCTTCTCGAAGCTGCAGGGAACTCCTGATATTTAAGCGTAACCCGCCAATATCCGATTTATGAAAGATATCCGCGCTTACGACTTTTATGGTTACGGGAAAGCCTATTTCTTCTGCCAGGGAGACGGCTCCCTCCACGCTTTCCGCTGTTCCCCAGCGGACTACAGGAAAGCCGCTGGCTTCCAGGATCCTGATAGCGTCCCCCTGGGCCAGGTTGCCGGGGCCTTTACCGGCGAGAATCTTCTCTACTTCGACCTGCCCGGTATGGAGGGGAGGAGTTATCGAGGGCTGCCCCCTTTTCTTTATAAGGTGGTGATATTGATAGAGGGCGGATAGTGCTCTGGTCGCCCTCTCAACAGAGTTGAAATGTAAAACGTTGTGACCCTTTTCTAATTCACTGGCATAATCCTGAAAACGCGGGCCATACGAATAGACGACTACGGGCTTATTCGGATGTTCAGCGGCAATTTCCTTGATCTGTTCGGTAACATCCAGGAAATCCCCTTCTCTGTCCAGGAATGCACCGGTAATGCAAATCACCGAATCTACCTGGGGGTCTTCCATAAAAGCCTCCAGGACGCGGCGGGAAACATGGTGATAGCCATGGAAAATAGCGGCGGGCCAAACATCCATAGGGTTACAGCATTGTGACCATTCGGGAAATAATTCATCCAGCTGTTCCAGGGTGTGAGGACTTATTTCCGCTATTTCCAAGCCGTGCCTGGAGCATGCGTCTATGGCCATGACGGCGCCTCCGCCGGAGATGGAGACCACCCCGATCCGTTTTCCCTCGATGCCGTTAAAGGTGCAGAACATTTTGTTCAGGTCGTTTAATTCTTCCACGTCCTCAACCCTGAAAAGGCCGCATTGTCTGAAAGCTTCCTCAAAAATCCTGTCTTCCCCTGAAAGAGCACCGGTGTGGGAGCCGGCCATCTTGGAACCTTCGTGGCTGGCTCCCGTTTTGTAGACGATCACCGGCTTAAGCGCTGAAGCCTCTCTGGCTGTTTGCATGAACTTCGGTCCGTTCCGCAAACTTTCCATGTGCATGCTTATGACTTTGAGGCGAGAATCATTCGCCAGGTGGCCTAACAGGTCGGAGTACTCTATGTCAGTTGTATTGCCGGTATCTATTAGCAGGCCAATACCGCTGTTTATTTGCGCTGCACCATTCACAAAAATCCCCGACTGGCAGAGGATTCCCGTTTCCGCGGTGCTATTAATAAACCGTATGAAGGAAGTACATAGACCGTTGAAATTATTCACTACCCCCAAAGTATTGGGCCCCAAGACCCGGATCCCATATTTTTCCCCGGCCTTAAGAAGCTCCTCTTGGATGAGCTTGCCCTGCTCATCCCCATCAAAGAAACCCTGGGCGATAATAATAACCATGGTGACCTTTTTTCTGCCGCACTGCTCGAAAAGCTCGGGCACTGCATCACGGGGCGCACAAATAACAGCAAGGTCTGGCACCTCCGGCACTTCCAGCAGGGAGGTATAAGCACGGTGTCCCAGGATAGTGCCTCCTTTGGGGTTGACCGGGTATATGGTTCCCTGGTAGCCCCATTCCAGTAGAACTTCCAGGGGGTTGTTGCTCCCTTTGCCTCGGCGGGTTGTAACGCCCACCAGCGCTACAGATTTTGGTTCGGTTAATTTCTTGTAATCTTTTTCAGGCAGCATTTTGATGACCTCCATTGTCGCTTGTGGAGTGGGTTGTTAGGGATAAAAAGGTGATAATATGTTTCCCGGAGCAGCAGAGAAAATGAAGGAAATCAATGAAGTTTATGCCTTCCTATCCGATCAAGAGTTTTTATCAACTGTTTTGGAGAGGATTTTTAAAAAATGGTCTTATCTTTCATAGGTGCCGAGCAGGCGGTTCATGCCGATCACATGAGGCTCAATTTTTTTCAGGAGCTGCCACATGCTCAGGCCCCGTTCTAGGTCTAACTCTTTATCCAGGGCCAGCAACCAGAAAAAGTAGTGGTGAGTTCCGTGCCCTTCAGGGGGCATAGGGCCCATATAGCCTTGCTTTTGGGCATCGTTAACCCCGGTGGTATATTCTTCTGTGTCTTCCGACAGGATAGTAACCGAAGCGGGGATATTGTAGTGGACCCAATGAACGAACCCGTAAGTGCCCGGAGAAATCAGGGGAGCATCCGGGTCATGGCAAATTAACGCGAAGGATTTAGTTCTCTCTGGAACGTTGGCTCATTCCAACGGAGGTGAGACGTTTTCACCCTCACCCGTATACTTTTTAGGAATTTCACCACGGAATTCAAAAGCCGAACTGGTCAACTTTAAATCTGAAAGAGCAAAACCCATTTTAATCACCCTTTCTATAATAATATTCAAGTTTGCCCTTTTAGGGTCACTATAAATTCACCTTCTTCATACTTACCTTTAATACCTGCAAGCAGTTATCTGGAAATTAGCCATCTATCTATCTTAAGGACAATGATAACAGTTTAATAGTAAAACAAACAAAAAAACACAACCCGAACAAGCAGGAGATATTGGCCTTTCTGAAGAATTGTGTGAATTAACAGAATAAAGGAGGATTGAGATGTCCATGACTGAATTTTATAAGAATGCTAGGTTATAGGGGTGAAGCTATGTTTCACAATGACAACAGGGAAACCTACATAGTTATCGGCTGCGGCCATTTTGGTCATCGGGCAGTGCAAGCCCTTAAGAGTCTATCCCCATCTCCCCGGGTCGTTGCGGTTGACAATGATCGGGAACGACTGCGCGGGGTAGAAGAGCATGCAGATCAGACTCATCACGGGGACGGCATACATTACCTGGCAGAGTTGCCTGAATCCGAGGCGGTTTCATATTGGATTGTGCCTGCCTTGCCCCTGCATCTAGCTTTGGAAGGAGTGCTGTATACGCTAAATAGGACAGGCGACACTTATACAGCAGAAGGACTGCCGTTGCCCCAAGCATTTAACCCGAAAGGGGTATTATGGCAGCATCGTACTCCCACCGGAACACTTTATTGCAGCCTCAGTGATTTTACCTGCCCCGACGATTGCCCTGAACCAGAGGAAAACTGCTATATAACAGGGCAGCCTCACCCAGCTCCTCTCTACCGCATCCTGGAAGAGACACCGTGCGCCGGGTATCATCCCCTGGTCGTGCGCAGCCGCATTCTAGCTCCCGGAGTAGGCGGCTACCCGTTTACTGACCTGCTGACGATGCGCTCCAAATTATCAAGTGCTGGGGGTAATTATTTGTTGAGTACGGCATGCACCTGCCATGGGGTTACCGATGCTATCGCTATTCATGTTATAAGGCAAAAAACGAGAGTTGAACATGGGAACATGATGAAATAGAATGCGCGGCATTGAAACGCCGATGTCAGCTGGCAAGAGTTGCCGGACGATATTTTCACAGAAATGGCAGTTAGCGAGTTTAGGTGGAAGCAAGGACCATCCACCGCTAATTAATTTGCCTTCCCATTACTCCGCGGGACGTGAGCAGGAAGGGAGTAGGCCGGCTGTAGCTGTGGGCATACCCAAAGGATGAAACATTATTTTTTTAACCGGATAATATTATTTAGACTTGCAGTGTAAGCTATTATGCACCCAAGTCCTGAAACACAAATTTGAAAAAATAAGTTATACTGGAACTATGAAAAAACGAAACCGTTACTCAGCAGAATTCAAGACCAAGGTTGTCCTGGAGG
>CAZMLU010000038.1:0-16708 GCA_964567295.1 uncultured Desulfovibrionaceae bacterium | reverse complement strand
AGCCCTATCATTACCCTGATGGACCTGTTATTTCTCATGGCATGTATAAAGGTGGTTATTTATACGTTTATTTCGAGGAGGACAAGCTAGGAAAAGTAAATACTGACAGTATTGCTGAAGAAATATATGAAGATATTTATAAATCCGCAGGGAAAAAAGTGGGAGTGAAAGAACCTCCGGTTGTGTTTGAAGTGCAAGAAGATCCGCCAGAACCACAGCGCTCAAACCCAAGAGAAACACAATTTGGAGGTCTTGATTTGTGCATTGGAACTTCAAGTTTTGCCGCTGAAACAAACTGATACAGATAACTTAAAGGGTCTTTTTTTTGACTTATGTAAGTGATACCTATTAAAAGCATATTTTGCCGGAACAATCTGTTTTTTGTCGAATGGTTGTTAAATCATTTAGGCTTTGATAAAATGGGAATGTGATCATAATTGTGCACATCCTCATTTTATTGTTATAATAGACAATGGAGGTCAATAATAACGTGTTCCAAAAAGATATGTTCCGGATCGGTGATAAGATAGTCAGTTCTGTTAAAATACAGGATATGGTTGAAAAAATTTTTACGATGCGCTCCCAAGGTTTTTCGCAGCAGCAGGTCGCCAATTCACTGCACCTTGACCGTTCATTTATTTCGCGCTTAGAAAGTATTGGAGAACTGCGTAAAGGAAAACGAATTGCTCTTATAGGCTTTCCCCTGGAGAACAAAGAGGAAATAAGTAGGATAGCCGAGGAGTACGGAATAGATTTCATCTGGTTGATGGATGAAAAAGAAAGATGGGAGATGGTAAAGAATAAAAGCGCCCTTGATTTTTTTGATGAAGTTATGGCAGTAACAACTGCGTTGCAGCAGTACGATACAATAATAATGATCTGTTCCATGAAATGGAAAAAGATAGCTGAAGCTTTGTTAACGGGCCAGGTCTTTTTTATAGAATTGGGTATGTCCCCCATAACAGAAAACCGTTTTTTGAGTTCCCAAGAATTTAAAAGAGTTTTATTTAAGTTGGATTTATTGCAAGGAAGGCAAGGAGTGAAAGAAGGTGGTTAGTTTTGCTAAAGACGGTGTTAAGTGTCAGCCTAGGTTCCTCTAAGCGTGATCATAGTGCGAAGCTGCATTTAATGGGACAGGATTTTCAGTTAAAACGTATTGGAACAGATGGAAGCATGGAAAAAATGCTAAGCCTAATCAGGGAATATGATGGCAAGGTTGATGTCTTTGGTCTGGGGGGTATGGATCTATACATACAGGCAGTAGATCGCCGCTACACACTGCGTGATGCGCAAAAAGTGGCCAGTGCAGCACAAAAAACTCCCATAGTAGATGGTTCAGGATTGAAAAATACTCTAGAGAAGCGCGTGATCGAGTATTTAAATGAAGAAACAGATATTTTTTTAGAAAAGCAAAAAGCAAGCGTGGTCAGCGCCATGGACCGCTTTGGTATGGCGAAAAGCCTGGAGGAAGCAGGTTTTGAAATGAAATACGGAGATCTTGTTTTTGTTCTTAATATTCCAATATTAATCACTTCCTTGAGTACTCTGGCTTTTCTTGCACGCTTAATCGTACCAGTCATACGTTTATTGCCTTTTTCTATGCTTTACCCTACGGGAAAGAAGCAAGAGAGTGCCAAGCCTCGCAATCCGCGTTTTTTTCTTGATGCTGATATTATTGCTGGAGATTTGCATTATATTAAACGTTATATGCCGGAAAAACTGCCTGGCAAGGTTATCATCACCAATACTGTAACAAAAGATGATGTTATATTGCTCAGGAATGCAGGAGTAGAGGTGCTTATTACTACCACACCAGAGATAGAGGGTCGCTCTTTCGGCACCAATGTGATGGAGGCCCTGCTAGTTGCTTATACTGGAAGTAAGGCTGAGTTGGAGGCAGAAGAGTACTTACAACTATTGAGGGAACTTGATTTCAAACCTCGCATTTTGGAACTGCAGAGAGGAGGCTCAGAACTATAGCAATGAACAAAGCAGACTTTGCTTTTATACTTCATCCACTGTACCTGGAAGATATCTTTCGTAAATTTAAATTTATGCGCAGATGGCCAAAATCTTTTGTTAATATGATTATGAGAGGTATCCCTCCCTTTATTAATTCCAGGATAACAGGGATAGCTTCGCCTTATGGAACGATTGAGGGTTGTTTTGTAGGGTTACCTCTCACCTCAGAACAGATGTTGAAACTTCCTCCAGAAGTTGCAACCAGAAAAATAATTGCAGCCGGCCAAAAGGCAGCCAGCACAGGAGCAAGGATTGTGGGACTTGGAGCTATGACTGCTGTTGTGGGGGATGCCGGTGTGACGGTAGCGCGAAACCTTGAAATTGCTGTAACCACAGGTAACAGTTATACTGTGGCTACGGCCCTTGAGGGGGCTCAGAAAGCGGTTTCCCTTATGGGAATGGATCTTGAACAAGTGCGGGTGGTTGTACTCGGTGCTACCGGTTCTATTGGGAGCGTGAGTGCACGTATTCTGGCAAGAAAAGTGAAGTATCTTACCCTGATTGCCCGAAACACCTCTCGCCTAGAAAGATTGGCGGAAGAAATATTGAGTGATACAGGACTGACTGTTAAAACAACTTCCAATATAAATGAGGCAGTTCGTTCTGCTGATGTGCTAATATCTGTCTCAAGTGCGGCGGAAACACTTATTGAACCTGATATATTAAAGCCCGGAGCCGTAGTATGTGATGTGGCTCGACCTAGGGATGTTTCGATAAGAGTGGCTGAGAAAAGAGATGACGTTTTGATAATTGAGGGTGGAGTTGTTGAGGTTCCAGGAGATGTAAACTTTAACTTTAACTTTGGATTTCCACCAAAGACAGCTTATGCTTGCATGGCAGAAACAATGATATTAGCGCTGGAGAATCGTTACGAAAATTATTCCTTAGGGAGAAATATAACGGTCGAGCATATTGATGAGATCAGTGCCTTGGCTTCTAAGCATGGTTTTAAATTAGCTGGCTTTAGAAGTTTCGAAAAGGCTTTACGGTCGGAAGATATAGGGAAAATTAAAGAAAAAGCTGCCTTAAATCAGAAAAAGCTAAGTTTAAATATGGTTTAAAAACAAGTATTTGACAAAATATAATTATTTATCTATAATAGCTTTACATTTTAAATTATCTGGGCCAGGGCACTTACTGGAGTGGTTAGTTAAAAGCGAAGTATGCTTGCCGCGCCTTGCCGATATAAAGTTTATTTCGGATGGCGTTTTTTTTAAGGCAGTTCCAGGTTATTTAAAAATGATGTTAAGATATCAATGTGTAAAAAATAATTATTTTTCCAGTGATACAGAGACTTATTATTTGCAAAGGAGAGAGACGCATGTCTTCCAAAGAGGTGGTTCTTACTCAGGAGGGGCTTACAAAGCTCGAAGAAGAGCTTGCTCATTTAAAATCAGTAAAAAGAAGAGAGGTGGCTTCTCGTATCAAGACTGCTATTTCATTTGGAGATATCAGCGAAAATTCTGAATATGAAGATGCAAAAAACGAGCAAGCATTTATTGAAGGAAGAATTATGACTTTGGAAAAAATGCTTCGCAATGCCCGCCTTATTGATGAGGATAATATAGATAATGATGTGGTTGGTTTTGGTTCTTGTGTAAAACTTAAAGATTTAAATAGTGGAGAAGAACTGGAGTTTACCGTTGTTGGTTCTGCAGAATCTGATCCATCCCAAAACAAGATATCTGATGAATCCCCCGTAGGTAGTGCTATCTTTGGTGCGCGTGCAGGTGATATTGTCCAGGTAGAAGCTCCAGCCGGTGCTATGAAATATGAAGTAACAGAAATTAAATAATAATCCATGGGGGTAAGTTAGAATATTATGGTTGCGGAACAACCCGGAGATCAATTCCACTTAAGGCTAAAAAAATTGGACGAACTACGGGAAGAGGGTTGGGTACCATATGGTGACAAATACCCTGTTACCCATGTATCAATACAAATTTTGAATGATTTTGAGAAGTTGGAGGGAGTCGAGACCTGCATCTATGGTCGCTTAATGACCAGGAGGGGGCACGGCAAAGCCAGTTTTGCTCACTTGCAAGATGAAGAAGGCCAGATCCAGATATATCTAAGAGAAGATCGTGTCGGCCAAAATGAGTACAGGCTTTTCCAGAAGTTAGATATAGGGGATATAATAGGGGTAACTGGAGAAGTATTTAAGACTAAAAAAGGAGAAATTACTGTTAATGCTTCTTCGTTTAAATTACTTACCAAAGCTTTGCGTCCGCTGCCAGAAAAATGGCACGGATTGAAAGATGTTGAAATGCGTTATCGTCAGCGCTATATTGATCTTATGGTGAACCCAGAGGCCCGTCAAGTTTTTACAGTCCGCAGCAAAGTAATACATAAAATGCGGACTTTTTTAACGGAAAGAGGTTTTCTTGAGGTGGAAACTCCTGTTATGCATACGGTAGCAGGAGGAGCAACTGCTCGGCCGTTTGTAACTCACCACAATGCCCTTGACATTGACCTTTATTTACGGATTGCAACGGAACTGCACTTAAAAAGGCTTGTAGTTGGAGGGTTTGAAAAAGTATTTGAACTGGGTAGAATATTTCGCAATGAAGGAGTTTCTACTAATCATAATCCTGAATTTACCTCTGTGGAGATTTATCAGGCCAACGCTGATTATGAGGATATGATGGCCCTTACCGAAGACATGGTTTCATCTATAGCGCGCGATATTTTGGGTTCTACTGTTATTTATTACCAGGGAAGAGAACTGGACCTTACACCCCCCTGGCCCCGAAAATTTCTTACTGAAACAATAAAGGAGTTAGTAGGTGTTGATTTTTCACAGATAAATGATAATGCTTCTGCCAGGCAGGTAGCAGCAGAATACGGCTTAGAAGTGGAGAAAACGGACTCAAGGGGGGAGGTTATCTTCAACTTTTTTGAAGAAAAGTGTGAAGATAAGCTTTGGGGGCCGGTTTTTATTAAGGACTATCCCGTGGAGGTTTCACCTCTTGCTAGAAGATGTAACGAAACCCCGGAGTTTACTAACCGCTTTGAAACCTTTTTAGCTGGCAAAGAAATAGCAAATGCCTTCACTGAGCTTATTGACCCCCTAGACCAGAAAGAGCGCTTCGAAGAGCAGGTCAATCAGAGATTAGCCGGGGATGATGAAGCCCATATGATGGATAAGGATTTTCTTGTTGCTCTGGAATATGGAATGCCTCCAACTGGAGGTCTGGGAATAGGGGTCGACAGGTTGGTAATGATTCTGACAGATTCCCCTTCTATAAGGGATGTAATTCTTTTTCCTACTATGAAGCCCAAAGAGTAAAGATGTAGAAAAGAAAGGTGCTCTTAATGTATCCCCTTGCTCATATCTATTTTGCGAACAGAGTGCTGGGCTTTAAAGGTGATGCTGCAGCGTTAGGCAGTCTTTTTCCAGATGTAATTATCTCTAGTGGGCTGGAATGGGAACAAAGTCATTCCCTGGCAGATATAATATGGAAGCACTTTTATGGGGAAAATAAAAACAAGGTATCTTTTTCTTTAGGGGTTATTAGTCATGGCGTAGAACCTCATGGATTGGACTATTATAGTGATAAAAAATATAAAGATTTTGGAAAAGGGTATTGCTATGAAAAGGCAAGAGGTCTTATTGATGAAGTGGTAGATTCCTGTTATATTGCCCCTGAAGATGGATGGTGGAAGGCTCATAACTTTGTTGAGATGAGCGTGGAGCTTTTTCTTTACCAGAAGGACCCCTCTATTTTGTCTATACTGCATAATTCTTTAAATAATAGCCCGCTTATTGCATTTATTTCGAAAGAACTACAATTACCTCTTGGCCTTAAAAGCAAACTTCTTGAAAATAGTTTTTCCCGTTTTAAAAGGTTTGCAGCAACAAAGAATATTGATGCCAGGGGGCTGGCCATTCGTTTCCGAAATCAGCAGTATTTTGAGAATAATCATGACATAGTTTCTATGGATCTTCATAAGTGCCAGGAACTTATTGAAAGAGGTAAGAACGATATAGCAAAAGATATTGAAGATTTTTTTAAATTCGTCCAAAAACAGATGGAGCCAGTCTGGAAAGAATACATATACAAAAATGTGAGGCAATAAAAAAAGGTCCCAACAGACCTTTTTTCGCTTTTCCCCTGGTTATCCTTTATGAAAGGCTTCTACTTTCACGGACATATACCCAGTCGAGGTTTCTTCCCCGCTTAACTGTCCCTTTTTTCGAAGCTACTGTCTTTTTCCCGTTTGTGGAATTTTAGGGCCTTTTATTGAGTCAGGATAGTTTCCTGCTCCATTATTGCCTTTTACCCTTTCCTACTACAGGAATAAAGCATTATCGAGGAATAACCAGCTTTAGGATTAGCTTTAGGGCCTCTCGGGACCTTCTGATTTTATTATACGTGGGCGCAGGATTTTTGTCAAGGAGATTTGATAAAAATTTTGCACAATTACAATTATTTATTTTAGTCACTCTATTTACCTGATACTCATTTTTAGCTTAACTTATGGTATAATTTTTTTAAGCATGAATATTTATAGTATTTTTTACAATGTTGGGGGTTATAATGGCTGTAATAACTATTTCCAGGCATTTTGGTAGCGGAGGAGAAGCGGTTGCCCAGATTGTTGCCCAGAAAAGTGGATATTTATTGGTGAACAAAGAGATGATCAGGGAAAAGATGTTCCATTATGAGGTTCCCGAATCTGATTTAACATTATTTGATGAAAAAAAATTTCAAGGGCTGGAAAAAACAGAAGATAAAGATTTGAAAAAAAAGCATAAGCTTTACCTGGAGGCGCTGCATGACTTGTTTTATGACCTTGCTATCAGGGAAAACTTGGTCGTTTTGGGAAGGGGAGGGCAGGTGCTTTTCAAAGATTTTCCTCCCGCAACGCATATTAAAATTATTTCCCCGCTGAATAATCGTATGGATCGTGTAAAACGTCTTTATGGCCTGGATGAAGCAGCAGCAGCTCGTTTAATTACAGAACAAGATATGGAGAGGGCTGAATATCTGCAAGACGTATTTGGCTATGATTGGTTTGATTTGGATCTATACGACCTAGTTTTAAACACAGGTAAAATAGGCCTGGAGGAAGCCGCCACTTTGATCGTAAGTTTTTCCCAGTTAAAGGAGAGCACCGCTGAGGTTCCCCGGGACGAAATTGAAGAAGAACAGCTTTTAGGACAGATTGATAATTATAATCAAGTTCTTGATGCCAAGGGAGCTCCCCCCCGCTTTGCTCATCCAAGCGAAGAAGAGTTTGCACGTATGCTTGATTTTTACCGAATTCAGTGGCTTTATGAACCCAAATCATTTCCGTTAGAGTGGGATAGCGAAGGCAATATTACGGAGGCGTTTGCCCCTGATTTTTATCTTCCAGAGCAGGATCTTTATGTAGAACTCACTACTCAAAGGCAAAAACTGGTCTGGAAAAAGAATAAAAAGGTAAGAAGACTCAAGGAAATGTACCCTCATGTGAATATAAAAGTAATTTATGGCCGGGATTACAGGGGCTTGTTGCAAAAGTATGGTCTGGAAAAAGGAGAAGATAAAAACAATAAGAATTAGTTGTAAAGGAGCAAAGCAATTGGAAAAACACGAAGATCAGTCTCTTGAGGTTCTGCAAACTGAAGAACAGATTAAAAAGAAAGTAGCTATTTTAGGGGAAAGTATTTCCCGAGATTATGCAGATGTCGATGAGTTAGTGTTGGTAGCAGTATTACGGGGAAGTGTTTATTTTACTGTTGATCTTAGCAGGCACCTTTCAATACCCTTTATTCTTGATTTTATTGGTATTTCTAGTTACGGTGGTGGTTCTTCTGGTATTGTGCGTATTACTAAAGATCTAGATGTTAACATTGCACATAAGCATGTGTTGATGGTTGAAGATATTGTTGATACGGGTTTGACTTTGAACTATCTACTGAAAAATCTTATTATCAGAAATCCTGTGAGCTTGAAGGTTTGCACATTCTTGGATATGCCGGGAAGACGTATTGTTGATGTGCCTGTAGATTACAAGGGATTCGAGCTTCCCGATGTATTCGTGGTGGGGTATGGTTTAGACTATCATGAGCGTTATCGCAATCTTCTTTATGTTGCCAAAAAAGACCTGGAAAAATAAAAATCCGCACCTAAGTTAAAGAACAATTTAAGTGCGAAATTATGAAAACAATCATTCTAGTAGAATTGCTTGTATTATAGAGTACAACAAAAACAGACTCCAACAGACCTTCCAGCTAATTTCCTGACCTGAATTTTCGGCAACCCATTTTCATTCGCCGACTGGATTTTACCCAATCGAACATCTTCATGAGTTTTTTGTGCCGAACTTGCTATATTTTGCAGCTTCCCTACTAACCATTGTCGCCTCCGGGCTTCCAGATGATTATTACCATTTGGTTCCCCCCGGTGCCTTCCAACAGCTTACCCGTAGTTCGTCTGCCCGACAGACTCAGTCTCCCTCTTCCTTCGCACTTTATGTTCTTTCAAGAAGGTTTTGCATGAGACTTTTCCTTCAAGCCTGCCGCAGGTCTAGCTTTCTTTGCCTCTCGGAGTCTGTGTATATAATATAGCACCCTCGGAAGGTTTTGTCAATAGTTTTTTAAAAATTTTTCGATAATTGAGTTAATGTTTGCATGCATAATAATTATGATTAAATGGATTGAGGTGAACTGAGATGAAATACAAAATAGGGGTAGACTTGGGTGGAACTAAAATATTAATACTTCTCTTGCAAGAAAACAGGGATATAATAGAAAGTCGCAAGGTTCCCAGCAAGACAGAAGAAGGCCCTCAGAAAGTAATTGCACGATTATACCAAAATTTAGAGGAGATGTTAAAGAAGCATGGTATATCATGGACAGATGTAGAAGGTTTGGGTATATGTGTGGCGGGATTTTACCATATTTCAACGGGCAGGATGATAAGTTCACCAAATATGCCGGGTTGGGAGGGTTTACCACTAGCTGAAACAATTGGTAATACCTTGCATATTCCCCTTCTAGTAGAAAATGATGTTAATGCCGCAGCATATGGAGAATATCTTTATGGTGCCGGCCAGGGGAAGAATAACATTTTGCTGTTTACTCTAGGCACTGGTATCGGTGGTGGCATAGTTGTGAATGGCTCTATTTTCCATGGGAGTGCCGGTTTTGCTGGTGAGATTGGCCATCTGCCTGTTCTTCCAGGAGGACCTCTTTGTGGCTGCGGTAAAAAAGGATGCCTGGAAGCCCTTTCTTCCGGCATTGCTATTGCAAGGGAAGGACGAAAAAACTTCCAAGAAGATTGTGGTAGCGCACTACGAAATATAGTAAGAAGTAAAGAGCAATTGGAGGCTTTCCATGTTTTTAAAGCTGCACAAGAGGGAGATAAAGGAGCAATTAAAATAATTGATCGGGCTGCCTTTTATCTGGGTTTGGCTTTGGCTGCAGCCGTAAACCTGCTAAATCCGGATGTTATTATAGCAGGCGGGGGAATCTCTCAAGCGGGAGACCTTATTTTAGCCCCGGTGCGCTCTTATTTACGGCAAGCAGGTGTAAAGCCTTCCGTAGAAATGGTTGAGCTTCTTCCCGCAGCGCTCAAGGAGAAATCTGGCGTTTGGGGTATGCTGGGGCTCTTAGAAAGAATTAACCAAAAATAATCAGGTTATTTTTGAGCAGACTTTTTTCGTTTTCTCAATTAATCCGCTGGTAAGGGTAACTTTTTGAAAGCTCATCCGTTATATTAAACAAAGGCTCTTTGAACTATTTTTTTATTTGGTCTATGAGCTGAATCTAAGAATTTTAAGTGGCATCGGCTCAGGAAACCTAATGCCTTAAGGGATTTTAGCCCCTTTAGGAATGCTCTCATGAAAAGTTTGGTTTTGTCTTCGGGTAGCAGGAGTTGCACTTGCCGGAATAGAATTCTAATAAAGAATGTGCAAATTACACCCCCGAGCTTTACCGAGTTCTGTGCATCCTATCAAGGGCTAGAAAGAAGTAAAGGGAGGTGTAATTTCTTTAACTCCCTTCCCTTAAGGAGAGGTTCAGTTGCTGTTGGAAGAAAAACAAGAACAGGAAATAATTATTAGGGCAAAAGAGAATCCTGAATGTTTTGCACCGCTCTATGATTATTACCTTCCCAAAATTCATAACTATATTTACCATAGGGTTCACAATGTTCAGCTGGCAGAAGACCTTGTTGCGGAAACTTTTTATAAGGCCTTGGCTAACATTAAGAGGTTTGAGTGGCAGCAGAGGACTTTTGCCTGTTGGTTATATACTATAGCCAGGAATCAGGTTATTGATCATTTTCGTAAGAAAACTCCGGTCTTGGTAGAGGCCTCTGTTCTTGATGGTCGTGCGGCAGATGATAACCCTGAAGAAATGGTTATGCAAGAGATAACAAAAGAGGAACTTTTAGAAGCTATTAAAACCCTAAGTCCTGACCAGCAGGATGCGCTCCTGCTTCGGTTTCAGGAAGAGTTAAAAATCAAGGAGATTGCGGAGATTTTGGGAAGAAACGAAGGCGCTATTAAAGCATTACTTTTTCGGGGATTAAAGAGCTTGCGCAGGAAGCTGGAAAGTGAGGGATATCGATGAAGGATTACAGGCGCGAAGATTTCCTGGATGAATACTCTTCCTCTGAGAAAGACATTGGGGAACTACAGGAGATCTCTGACCTGCTTTCAGAAATGGAAGGTGTGCAACTTTCCTCTTCTTTCCAGGCAGGGCTGCGTAAAAAGCTTCTGGCGAAAGCCGCAGAACAGAAAGATGCAGAATACGGAAAGTCTGCAGAACGTGGTAAATTTCCTTTCATGCTTTTTGCTAATACATCCCATGATATGAAAAAACGACGCCGCTTGCTGCCTGTTTTTGCGGCTGCTGCGGCAGTTTTGTTGGTGGTATCTGTTACTATTTTCTATAGCGGAGGAGGGGTTTTCTCCCTGGCTGGTCTGACTTCGCCGCGAGAAGAACCCCCTTCAGATACTAGGGTAAGCTTGTTTAATGGGGATGAAGAAGAAACTGAAAGTGACGAACAAGAAAGGGGCGCAGAACTCTATTCTCCCGGGGAAGAAAGGTTGCCCGGTGATGAAAACGATGATGAAGAAAATGATTTAGATGAAAAAAAAGATGTAGATGAAGAAAATGATTTAGACGAAGCAGACGAAGCGGAAAAAGACGAGCGCGGACAGTTGAAGGAAGATACGAAACAAAGTGAAGAAAAAACTGATCCTGAACAGCATACCCCCACCAGGGAAGAAACTGACGAAAAAGAAGATAAAGGAGATCCTGAGCATGAAATCTGGGAAAACCGCAAGGATTTCCGCTTGGCTGGGGAGATAAATATGTCACCAACATATTATCCTGCCCAGGAAAAGGATAAACTGGAAGCAGCTAGCGAGATTAATTACACGTGGGAACCGGGGAAGATTAGTATAGCAACAAACGATTCCAAAGCTTTTGGTACCAGCAGCTGGGGAGTAAATATCCTTTCTAGTAAAGGATTTGCAGTCTCTGAGAATGAGATAGAGGTGGAAATCTTTGAAACGGAAGAGGGTAAGATTGCCGAGCTCTTTTATAAAGCCCAGGGAAGGCGTCCCACTTTGATTGTCCATTATAAGGAAGAATCTGGTAACATCTTATTCAGCTATGAGGAAAAGGGAGAAGTGGCACAACCCGGTTTTTATAAGCTTCTCAAACCTGAAGAAGCTCTAAAGAAAGTTGGGCGGTTGGACTTGTACGCACCTGATGAAAAACTATCTTTGTCCTTTCAAAAAGTATCTTTTTCCTACCACGAGTTTTTCAAGAAGGGTGAAGAAGAGAGTATAAGATTGCCGGCTTATAAGTTTGTGGGAATGGGGGACCATGGTGAGTTGGAGATATACCTTCCTGCTGTGAAATAAAACGGGGTGACATAATACTTGTTTAAAAACATGGAATTGGAATAAATTGCTGCTTCTAGGTGGAGCAGCAATTTATATTTAGATAGACTTAGGCAGGAGAATTAAGAATTGCAAAGAAAGAAAACTGTGGGTAAAACAAGGATGTGTTTGTAGTAAAGGGGGTCAGGCATTGAAAATAGCTCGTTTTGAATATGAAGGAGTGGATAAGTGGGGAATTTTGAAAGACAAAGAATTATTAGAGATAGAGTTAGGTGAAAGTGTGACTGGTGAATATACCGCCACAGGCAACACCTGTAAACTTGATGAGGTTGAGCTGCTAGAGCCCTGTAATCCTTCAAAAATTATCGGCATAGGGTTAAATTATCGGTCTCATGCAAAAGAGGTGGGCATGGAACTGCCTAAAGAACCTATCATATTCATTAAACCTTCAACAGCTGTAATTGGAAACAGAGCTGAGATTATTATTCCTACCCATTGCAAACGTGTTGATTATGAGGCTGAGCTAGGCGTGGTTATCGGCAGAAAAGCGAGAAACATTGCTGCTGCTGACGCAGGAAAATATATTTGGGGATATACCTGTGCTAATGATGTTACAGCAAGGGATTATCAGTCTATGGAGGGACAGTGGACCTACAGTAAAAGCTTTGACACTTTTGCACCTATCGGCCCTTGGATAGAAACTGAAATAGACCCCAATGAGATGGAGATAATGGGACTTTTAAACGGAAAAGTAGTGCAGAAAGGTTCTCTTACTGATTTGATATTTAACGTAGAAGAACTAATAGAATATATTAGTTCTTGTATGACACTCCTACCAGGGGATGTGATTATGACCGGAACCCCTTCCGGCATTGGTCCTTTAAAGAATGGCGACTTTTTTACTGTTTTCATTGAGGGAATCGGCGATCTAACTAACTATGCAGTTCTGGAGCATGCAAAAGGATAATAGGATTAGTTTATTAATTGGAAAGGATGAGAAACATGGAAGATGAAGTGACAACTGTTAAAGAGCTTCGCGGATTAATTGCTTCTTTTGTGGAGGAGCGGCAATGGAAGAGATTCCATACACCCAAAAATTTGGCTCTCTCCATTGCCATTGAGGCTGCAGAGCTAATGGAAATCTTTCAATGGTCGGATGAGCATATGAAGTTGCAAGAGGAGCAACTACAACATTTGCGTGAAGAACTGGCTGATGTTGTTATTTATTGCCTTGCTGCGGCGAATGCTTCAGGAATAGATCTTTCAAAGGCAGTGCAAGCAAAAGTAGAAAAAAATATTAATAAATATCCTGCAGATCGCTTTCAGGGAACTATTTAGTCGAAGATGTATCTTTATTAAAATGTTTTGGTTAAATTGTTGGCAAATGTCAGTTTGCCCAAGCTATAATTAATATACTTTTTATAAAATGAGGGAGGGTGGGAAAATGGATTACAGGCAAGCTGTGGCCAGGATAAAAAAAGGATATGTGGGATCCTGCTATCTTTTTTCCGGCCCCGGGGATTCCTTGAAAGAAGAGCTTCTTAACGAGATCTTAGCTACCATGAAGCATAAAGGCAAGCCACTTTTTTTGGAAAAAATGGATGGAACGCATATCAATTTGGAGGACTTTTTAGAAAGTCTTCGCCAAGTTAACATTTTCAGTGGGGGAAGATTGATATGGGTCGTCGATCCTCCTTATTTTTCTTCTTCCGCTAAGGGACAGTCTATTTCAGAGCAAAAAAAGGGATCTTCACGTATCCGAAACACCAGATCAGAAAAAGTTGAAGAAACGCTTATGACTCTTGCAAAGGAGCCTTTTAAGGACGTCATGATTATTTTCTCTGTTCCTGAAGTGGATAGGCGCAAAAAAATTATCAAAGTTATGGAAGAGAAGGGGATACTGATAGAATTTCCCCTCTTAAAAGGTGCAGCGCTGCTGAACTGGGTGAAAAAAGAACTGGCTTCGCAGGATAGAAAAATTGAAGAAAAGGCATTGGCCAGATTGATTGATAGAATAGGTGAGAACCCGGGTGTTTTAAAGAAAGAACTGGAAAAGATAGCTACTTATATTTATCCTGAGAAGACAATTGCTGAGGAAGTAGTGGATAAACTGGTGCCTGAAAGCCGTGAGGGGAAAGTTTTTAATTTGATGGAAGCCGTAGGCCATAAAAACATTGAAATTGCCCTTAAACACCTTCACAAGATGTACCGGCAGGGAGAACACCCCTTGGTGATTTTGACTATGATTGCCCGCCAGTATCGTTTGTTATACCAAACCTTGTTATTAACAGAAAAGGGAAGCTCTCAGCGCCAGATAATATCCTTTCTTAAGCTTCCACCTTTTGTGGTAAAAGAACTCCTTGCCCAGGTTAAAAATTACGATCAGGAAACGTTAGCAAAGGCGATTATCTCTATTAAGGATACTGACCTTGCTGTTAAAAAAGGTTATCGCGATCCCGAGGAGGCTTTGGAGCATTTGATTATACAATTTGCAGCAACTACTTAAACAAGTAAAAAATAAAAGCCGCCTTTTGCTTAAAAGGGGCTTTTCTCCTTAATACAACTTTAAGGCCCGGCTATATTAGCTTGCCAATTTATTCAGCTGTTTTGCCAGGCGAGATTTTTTTCGTGCGGCGGTGTTCTTGTTTATGACACCCTTGGCAACCGCTTTATCCATAATCCTTTTTGCCAGGGAGTAATTCTGCGTTGCTTTTTCCACGTTGCCTTCTTCCAAAGATTGCATGAAAGATTTAATGGCATTTTTTACCCGAGTTTTCACTTTGTTGTTGCGTTGGCGACTTATTTCTGATTGTCGCAGTCTTTTTATTGCGGTTTTTGTATTGGCCATCTTTTCACCTCCTGTTCCAGCATAACAGGCTTAATTTTATCATGTTCAAAGTTAAAAAGCAACCGCTCTTTAGCAAAAAATGTTGGCTCCCTTGGGAGAGTTAAAGTGTAAGGTAAACAAATATATGTATTAGTGCTCTTTATTCTATTTTGCAGAGTCTGCACTGGACAATGATTAATTCTACCTGTAGAATTGTGTTGAGTCCAGGCAGAAAGGAATGTGAAGCTGTTGCGTAGATCTGGATTGATGGGGATGGTGGTGCGCTTTATAGCTTCTGCAGTAGCACTTATGTTGGTTAGCTTTATTTTACCAGGTTTCGCCCTTCTGACATTTGAGCAGGCTCTTATTGCTGCGGTTCTAATTGCCGTGTTGGGAACTGTGGCGGAAAACTTGTTTGGCAAGAATAATTCGCCAAGAAATCGCGGTATTGTGGGGTTCATAACAGCGACTATTGTTATTTATTTTTCCCAAATGATTGTTCCAGGAATGAATATAATTATCCTGGGTTCACTGCTGGCAGCGATTATTATTGGTGTAGTGGATCAGTTTGTTCCTATTGAGCTAAGTTAGATATTTAAATAAAGACATTCTGGTAGATAGTATGAGCAGGTTTTTTTACATTGTTAATTTGGTATACGGAAGGAGTGCAAAAAATGAACAGTTTCTTTGACAGTATTGCTTGGAACACTTTTATGCTTGTCGTTTTAGGAGTTATTGCGGCCATTACCGGAGAGATTGTAACATTTATAATGTTAGGATTTGTTCTTATAAGTCTGGCTAATATTAATAGGCACCTCAAGGAGATCTCTAAAAAGATGAATAAACAAAGATAAATAGTTTTTGAGGAGGAACTAATTTTTTTCATCACGAATTTTGGCCAGTAAGCCCACGGTTAACTAAGGATGCGTTGGATAAACCAGAAGATCATGACCATCTCAATAGCAAGTTTAAGGATGATCCCACCAAGAAGCCCAATGAGGGAGCCAAAGCTGGAGCGGAGGGCTTTTTCCAGGGGAAGGCCCCTTAACATTTCACCAATGAAGGCCCCCAAGAAGGGTCCAAAGATAATACCCGCCGGCCCTAAGGCGATAAGCCCCAACAACAGTCCTGCTACAGCTCCCCACATCGCTGTCTTAGAACCTCCAAGACGTCTTGTTCCCGCCGCTGTAGCGATGTAATCAACTGCCATAACCAGAATTACAGCGATACCTTGCAGGATATAAAAAAATGGGGTCAAGTTGCCGAAGCCGGATAGAATACCGAAGAGCAGCATTCCCAACCAGATTAAAACAGGGCCGGGTAGGAGAGGAAATATGGTTCCCAGTATCCCCAGCAAAAAGAGAACTGTGGTTAGAAGGGCAGCCAGAATGGTCATTTATAACTCCTTTATATTTTTCTGGATTTATTAGAGCTCAAAAAAGATCGCTAATTCTCCTCTTTCTCACTTTCACTTTTTATCTCGTAGAAGCGCACTTCTTTGTTGTTAATATTGTTTTCCTCCAGGTATTCCTTCATGGACTTCGGTGCGGATATGTAGCCAGGAGCCCCGTCACTTACATGCCTACGATGGGGATTTTCCTCAAAATATTCCAGCCAGTCATAAAGACCTACTCCTTCAGTTTCCATTTCGCTGGCGCGGATGCGGGGCAACCTGGAGGGGTCAAAGTTTTCACGAAAAGGAGAGGGAGCTGGATTTGCTCCCACCAGCAGGACAGCTTCATTATGATAACTAATACTCTCGTAAGAGCCTTTTAGGGCCAGTTCGGGGTTATCCTGGGGATATGCCCCGTAGGGAAGAGCCAGCGAACGGACCTGGTAGTTTGGCACATACTTCTGTGTTTCCCTGACATGATAGGCCAGTTCTTGCTGCACTTTTCCGGAGCCTATACGGGAAAGATTGGCATGGCCGTAAGTGTGGTTGCCGATCTCAAAGCCTTTATCAACCAGATAATTAAGTTTTTCTTCAATATATTCCTGCTGCCTGAAGGGGTT
>CAZMLU010000037.1:0-17188 GCA_964567295.1 uncultured Desulfovibrionaceae bacterium | reverse complement strand
ACGAAGAAGTAGTAGAGGCCATGCTTGAACCCGGAGAATTTGCTGAGAAACTGAAATCTGATCCTCTCGGAGCTTATTATGGAGAAAAGCAGTACGGTATTCATGAGAAGAAGAAATTAAAAACACCCAGCGGTAAAATTGAACTATATTCTGAAAGCCTAAAAGAATATGGCCATGATCCTTTGCCCAAGTATTTAGAACCGGGTCAGAGCCCGGTCAGCACTCCTGAACTGTACCAGAAATATCCGCTTATGTTAATCAGTGGTGCCCGCTGCCAGGAATATACCCATACCCAACTTCGCTACGTTCCTTCTTTGCGCAACCAAAACCCCGAACCATTAGCGGATATGCACCCTACTACTGCGCAAAAACATGGAATTAAGGACCATGATTTAATCAAGGTAGAGACCAAGACCGGCAGCATGAAACTAAGGGCACAAATCACTGAAGATATAATTCCGGATGTAGTAAGTGTACCTCACGGTTGGGCCCAAGCTAATGTTAATCAACTGGTAGACATGGATGTTATTGACCCCATTACAGCCTATCCTGACTTTAAGACTGTGCTTTGTCGTATAGAACCTGTTTAATAGTTTTTGAATTTTGATTTACAGAAGGAGGTTGAGTGTTAGTGCTTACTGCAGATGTTGACATAAAGGAGATGGACAGAGTTATAAAGGAGTTAAGAGAGAACGCCCGTTATCTGATGGAGATATCAGGAGGAATGCAGTGTGTGGACAGGAACTGTGACAGGATCCTGGCCAGCGTCAAGATGCTGGAGCTAAACATCTCTGATGTAGCAGACATCTTAGACTGAAGAAGGAGGATATTTCTGATGCAATTACAAGGAATAGACAGGTATTGGAACCCGGTGCTGGAAACATTGCCGCGGGAGAAATTGAGAGAATTACAGTTTAAGAAATTCAAGCGCATTTTAGAATGGGGTTATAATAATTCAAAGCTCTATCGCGAGATATATGATGAGGCCGGTTTTCATCCCGATGATGTAAAGACTTGGGATGATATAACAAAAGTCCCTACTTTACAAAAAGAGCATTACCGAACAGCCCAGGCCAAAGAACCCTGGCCATATGGTGACAGCCTTTGCGTTCCACTGGAAGAAGTTACAGAATACCGCCAAACCAGTGGGACAACGGGTCAGCCGGTTTATCAGCCGGATACCTGGCAGGATTGGGAATGGCAAAGTGAAAGCTGGTCTTATATTCTCTGGGCCCAGGGTTTTAGAAATACTGATAGAGTTTTCATTCCCTTCGGCTACAATGTGTTTACAGCATACTGGAACGGTCATTATGCTGCAGAAAAGGTTGGGTGTGAGGTTGTACCGGGAGGAATACTTAACACAGAAGAAAGATTGCTTAAAATAAAGGAACTGAGAGCAACTGCTATGATGGCTACGCCCACCTATGTCTTGGGCATGGCTGAGACATGCCGTAAAAAGCTGGATATGGATCCTTCCGATCTTCCTATCGAGAAAATCCTCTGCGCTGGAGAACCCGGAGCCAGTGTTTCTGCTACTAAACAGCGGATGGAAGAGGCTTGGGGAGCAAAAGTGTATGACCATGTTGGTGCTACTGAGATAGGTGGATGGTCTTATGAATGTACAAGTCAACCAGGCGGCTTACATGTAAATGAAGGGTTTTTCCTTGTTGAACTGATCGATATCGAAACAGGAGAACATATTGAAGAACCCAATCGCACGGGAAAAATCGTTATAACCACTTTTGACAGGCTTGCTCAACCCTGTATAAGGTTTGATTCCAAAGATGTTAGTATGTGGGGAGAACTTTGTGAATGTGGTCGCACTTACAGGGTATTGAAGGGAGGAATTCAAGGCAGAACAGACCATATCACCAAGGTTAAAGGCGTTTTATTCAGCCCTGTCTCAGTAGAGGAAGCAGTTCGTAGTATTCCTCAACTGGGAGATGAGTATGAGTTGACTGTTTACAAGAAAGGGGATATTGACCAGGTAGCTTTAAAAGTTGAACTGGTTCCGGAAGCTTCTTCGCAAGAAGAAAAATTGCTTCATGAATTAACCTGGCAGCTACGTTTGAAAACTAACCTGGCTTTTAAAATAGAATTTCATCCCTTTGGAAGTCTTCCCAGGTATGAAGTGAAGGCAAGAAGGTTTAAAGATTTAAGGAAAGAATAAGCCGTACTTGAAAAAGAATTGCAGGATTTTGTTCGTAGTAAAACGGCTCGGTACAAGTATCCCAGGTGGGTGGAGTTCGTTGATGAACTTCCCCGTACAGCTAGCGGTAAAGTTTAAAGGTTTAAGCTCCGTGCCATGCTGCGATAAAACCAAGCTCTTACTTAATAATACTTAATTATTACTTTATAGGTATTATATTGGACGATCTAAATAAATTTGTGAAGTATATCACTTATTCACTTAAATAAGCCAAATATATTAAAACATGAATATTGACTTTGAAATTTGTATCAATTATAATCGAAAATCAAATGATTGGTTCGTTTAGCAATAATTGTCCATAGATAACTCTTTAGCTTACCTCTTTGGTCAGATGAATCACATGATGACATTTACTTCGGAATTTAATACTTTGGGATTTGGGGAAATATAATATAAATATATTTATTATTAAAGAAGAAAAGGAAAGATGGTATGGTTGAATCTAAACTAAATATTGAAAAAAACATGAAAACGGAACTATTAGAAGCAGCTGCCCGTTTATTTAGAAAGAAAGGGTTTGCAGGGACTTCCATGCAGGATATTGCTGAGGAGGTTGGTATCCTTAAGGGGAGCATCTACTACCATTTTAATAGCAAGAATGAGATTTTCCAAGAAGTATTAAATAACGGAATTGACCCAATCTTAAATAGTTCATTACACTTGTTGCAGGAAGCTCTTTCTCCCCGGGCAAAGTTGGAGAAATATATCAGAAAACATCTTAGCTATATAATGGAGCACAATAATTCCTTGGTATTATTCTTCCAGGAAAGAGAAAAAATGCCCAGCGATAAGACCGAGATCTATTTGCAAAAAAGAGACCGCTACGAGGGAGTTCTGAGGAGTATCCTGGAAGATGGGGTAAAAAACGGTGATTTTCCACAGGTGGATGTTACTCTTACCGCCTTTGCCATTCTGGGTATGTGCAACTGGGTTGTGCAGTGGTATGATCCCAAAGGCCCTAAAACTCAAAAAGAGATAACAGAACACATTGTTAAACTAATCAGCAAGAGAATGTTAAAAGCGGACTGATTTTTTCTTTACTTGTTGCAGGAATTATTTTTTTGTTTTATTAAATAATGGGGGAGGAACATTTGTATATAAGCACCAGGGGAAATTATGCTGCTGTTTCTTCATCTGAAGCCATCAAGTTAGGCATGGTTCCAAGTGGGGGACTGTTTGTCCCTTATAAGCTTCCCAGCTTTTCCTTAGAAGATTTGTTATCTCTTCAGGGTTGTACTTACCAGGAGATAGCAAGGCAACTTTTTAATATTTTTCTAGAGGATTATCCTGAGGAGGAGATAAATGATTGCATCTCCAAAGCTTACAACCAACATAACTTTCAACATCAGGATATAGTACCCCTCCAAAGGCTGCAGAGCGGTAATTATGTGATGGAGCTCTGGCATGGACCTACAGCTGCTTTTAAGGATATTGCTTTACAGATTATGCCTTTTTTCCTTGTCTACGCCTTGAAGAGGCTTGGTGTGGATAAGGAGATGGTGATCCTGGTAGCAACATCTGGGGATACGGGTAAAGCAGCGTTAGAAGGTTTTAAAAATGTCCCAGGTACAAGGATTATTGTGTTTTATCCTTGGAAGGGAGTAAGCAGCTTACAGAAACTACAGATGACCACTACTGATGGTACAAATACTTATGTAGTAGGAGTAGAGGGAAATTTTGATGATTGTCAAAGCGCTGTTAAAGAGATGTTCGGTGACTCCAGATATAACAGGGAATTGGCGGATAGGGGTTTTGAACTATCCTCGGCAAATTCAATAAACTGGGGACGTTTATTGCCCCAGGTGGTCTACTATTTCTGGACATATCTGTCTTTGTTGGAAAAAGGAGAGATTTCGCCTGGTGAAAAAATAAATTTTGTGATTCCTACGGGTAATTTTGGAAATATCCTGGCCGGTTGGTACGCTCGTAGTATGGGGCTTCCCATCAATAAGCTGCTTTGCGCCTCTAACGAGAACAAAGTGCTTACAGACTTTTTTCGCTCTGGAATATACGACCGTAACAGGGAGTTCAAAAGAACCAGGAGTCCTTCTATGGATATTCTTATCTCCAGTAACCTGGAAAGATTTCTATTCGAAGCTGCTGCCAGGGATGCAGACAAGATAAACTACTGGATGAAAGAGCTCAATGAAAAAGGGCGCTTCCAGGTAGACGAAAAAACTATGGAAACAATGCTAAGCTGTATATATGCAGATTTTGCCGACGAAAAAGAGACATTGGAGACTATTCGGGAAACCTACTTCTCTGAGGGCTACCCATTGGACCCTCACACTGCCGTGGGAATGAACGTATATAAAAAGTACAGGCATTTGACCGGTGACGAAACAAAAACTGTCCTCGCTGCCACTGCCAGCCCTTTTAAGTTTGGCGAAAGTGTCCTGGAAGCCCTTAAGGGTAGAGAATTTCTGGCTGGTAAGGATGAGTTCCAACTCTTGGAGGTGCTGGGCCAGGTAATACACTGGGCTATTCACCCAGGACTAAAAGATCTGCATAAAAAAAGTGTGCTCCACCAAAAAGTGAGCACAAAAATGCAGATAAAAGAGCAGTTGGAACGGATTCTCAACAGTAATGTTTGAGAGGTTGATCGCTTTTCAAGCATTTTTTGTTTATTCCAGGGTGAAACTTTCCATATCGAAACGTGAGTGCTGTCGGTTTGGATCGTGAGAGTTAGTATTAAAGGCGGCGATCAGAGTATAAACTGTTTCCTGCCCCGGGTTAAGACCCTCCAGGTTGAAACCGGCTTCGGTAGGAAAGTCAAGAGGGTAAGCCAGCTCCATAACAATTTCTCCGTTGCCCCTTTCTATGTGGTATTCTTCTACGCCGTTAGTAGTTTCGGAATGAGAGTGCCCTTGCCCCAGGTCATTGCGCACCGCCGGTGAATCATTTTCATTTAAGTAACCGATAATTATATTGGCACCGTCCATGCCGCCCCCCTGACTGTTAAAACCCAGGGCAATCCATCCATCAGTTTCGGAGCGAGCGTAAAGATAGAGGCTTGAGCCATCGTGGGCCATTAGTACCTCCATGCTGCCAGCTACAGTTATTGATTCACCCGGATAATCCTCTTTGCTCCCATCTATGGAAATTTCTTCTTCAACCAGGGGCGCAACGTATAGCTCCGCTGTTTCAGTTTCCGGTTCCTCAGCACAACCGCCTATGACATTTACAGGTACTAGTAATACCATTATAATTAATAGAATAACGCAACGATTCACAAATAGGGACACCTGATAACCCCCTTGTCATTATTTTGTTTAATTTCACTTTGAAACGTCTATTGCTAAACTGATTTGAACCCTTGGCCCTGTTAAAAATCGAAAAGTTCGCGGTGGATTTTGGAAGCAGGGACTTTTATTTTTTGCAAGTCTGCCATAACTGCATTGCTCATAGCTGGTGGTCCGCAAATGAAGAAATCTTTTCCCTTAAGATCCGGTAAGTATTTTTGAATTAACTGAGCGTTGATTCTTCCCTGCTCCCCCGGCCAATTTTTCTGCTTGGACATGATTAGTATGGAAGTAAAGTTGTGTATTTTTTCCCGAAACATTTCAAGTTCCTCTTGAAAGCAGAGACTATTTTCGTCCTTATTGCCCCAAAATAGAATCACTTCTAGTGGAAGCTGTTTTTCGCTGATATAACGCAGCATGCTCATGAAAGGAGTGATGCCGATCCCGCCGGCAATAAAGACCAGTTTATGTGCATCGTAATTTAAGAAACTAAATACTCCATATGGGGCATCAATAAAGGCTTTATCTGCAACTTTTGTTTCTTTAATAGTGGCGGTAAAATCGCCCGATTCTTTGGGGGTAATGGAAATATGGTCCCAGGTGGGGCTGGAAGAGAGGGTGAAAGGATGAGAGGAGGAGAGAACGCCGTCCCGCAAAAGTTGAATCATTAGAAATTGTCCGGGCTTGTAGGAAAACTCTCTTCCTTTGAAAGAAACAGTCCAGATATCTTCAGCCTCCTGCCTGACCTCTGTTACCTGGTAAGGAATACTCCTTATGCGGTAGATCTGGAACACCCTGTAGAGAATTATAAGTGCATAAGCAACTGCAAATGCTATCCATAAATAGTAAAGAAGCGTGCCAGTGGTGGCATTATAAAACACGTGAATCAAGGCAAGGGGAAAAAGCACATAATTAAGAAGATGAATTTTTTTCCAAACCTCGTAAGCAATACTCATTCTTTTATAAAGCACTGCCAGAGAAGCAGTGATTAAAAAGCCAACAAAGGCGGTAATCCCCAGCCAGAAATAAAAATGGGTCATAACACCGCCGAATTCTAGTAGTTGATAAATAATATACAGCGACCCGTGCAACGCTAAAAAGATAAGGCCGGCCCGGCCGAAATAGCGATGATAGTGTAGCATCTTGTCCAGGCCAAATCCTTTTTCTAACGGTTTAATTCTGGCGCTTAAAACAAACTGCATGAAGATGAAAACAACACCCAGTACAGCAAAAAATTGATTGGCAAGCCTTAAATAAAAGATGTCTAACGGGTCAAAATGGGCAATTGAAACCCATGCATATATAACTAAGAGCAACAAGGCGGTAAATACAGCCCAGAAAAAGCGGATTTTCAAGAAAAGAACCTCCTTGCAAGATAATTTTTGCATTATTTTCATATTATAACAGAAGGGAGCATATTTTAACAGGTGCACCCCGGGTTACATCCGGGATTATTTTTCTGATTATTTTTCGGAATTATATCTCAGAAGCTTTCAGAACAGTGTTTTTATTGGTTAAAGTAAGCTTGAGAAAACTGAACGTTGAAGTTATAATAGAAAAACACTATATTATTTGAGGAGAACAAAATGGAAGAACGAGGTACAAAGTATTTCGAGATAATTCGCGTTAAGAAACACGAACACACTAAAATCAATGATCTGGTTGTAGAGGAGAAACCGGTAACTATATTTTTAAACGATAAAGAATTCGTGACCCTTTTATGTTCACCTGGAAAGTTGGACTTTCTGGCAGTTGGATTTCTGCGTTCTGAAGGCCTTATCAACTCGGCTGATGAGCTGGAGGAAGTACTAGTCGATGATACGGAAGGGATGGTTTTTATAAAGACAGCGGAAAAAAATGAATTAATGGAAAAACTTTACGGCAAAAGAACCATTACCTCGGGTTGTGGCAAAGGGACCGTTTTTTTTAACGTCCTGGATTCACTGCAGAGCAGCCCTATTGTAAGTGAGATCAAAGTTGAAGAAGCCAAGCTCGCAGAACTTATGCATGAATTGCAGGAGCTTTCCAGTCTTTTTAAAGCAACTGGTGGAGTACATAGTGCGGCTTTGGCAAACACGGAGGAACTTCTTTTTTTCAGCGAAGATATCGGCAGGCATAATGCCGTCGATAAAATTGTAGGGGAGTGCTTGATTAAGGGGCTTGCCCTGGAGGATAAGATTCTTCTTAGCAGTGGACGTCTTTCTTCGGAAATTGTAATTAAAGGGGCAAAGATGAAATTCCCATTTATTGTTTCCAGGTCTGCGCCAACTTCACTGGGGGTCGAATTAGCCAGGGAACTGGGCATTACCCTGGTGGGCTTTGTCCGGGGAGGGCGATTAAATATTTATGCACATGAGCACCGGGTGCTATAAGACCGTTATATAGGAAGATTTTATGAGCAAAACATCATTTACGAAAAAGCCTCCGCCATAATAATTGTCTTTGCCCGTTAAATGCTAACATATGGGTATTATCGTTCTTTAAAGTTCTTGGTAGATTTGCAAAATATGGGTATTTTATGATATAATAAATTAAGAAAATATTCAAAGAATACGCTAAAGGGATTGTCAAATGAGAGAAAATATAAATAAGTAATGGAATTATGTATTTCGAGGAGGGATTAGAGATGGCTTTTGATTCCGTAAAAAAGGTTGCGGCTGAGTTTGCACTGGAAAAAACAATTAATTACATTTCTAAAGATCCGGAGCATAATTTACCTACTTTAATGAATTTCTTGGAGAAAGTTGCTGTTTTGCCCGAGCACAAGGAAATGGCCAGGGCACTGAAAACCCATTTCAAAAATTCTCCGCAGATTATGGAGCAAACCAAAAAGATAGCTGGTAATCCCAAAATGCTCTATAATTTGGTTAATTCTTGGGTTATAGACGGCACTTTTCTGGGAAGGCCCAAGCGCGATAGTCTTGCTAAGGAAATAGGCGTTGCAGTTCCAGCTCTTATACTCATTGATCCTACATCAGCCTGCAATCTGCGCTGTGAAGGTTGTTGGGCTGGTGAATATAAGAAATCGGACAGCCTGGAACCGGAGCTTTTAAGCCGTATTATTTCTGAAGCAAAGGAACTCGGGATCCATTGGATCGTTTTTTCCGGGGGTGAGCCTTTTTGCTACCCACATTTATTAGACGTTGTAGGGGAGCATCCCAATACATTTTTCATGGCTTATACTAATGGTACTCTCATTGACGAAAAGGTAGCAGACAGGTTGGCTGATCTGGCTAACTTATCACTGTCTTTCAGCCTGGAAGGATGGCGAGAGCAGACCGATTCCCGCAGGGGAACGGGCACCTTTGACAAAGTAGTACAAGCCATGGATCATCTCAGGGAAAGGGGAGTTTTTTTCGGTGCTTCCGTCACATCCATGAGGGACAATATATATGAGCTTTTTAGCGAAGAATTTATTGACTTCTTGGTGGATAAAGGGGCCACCTATACATGGTCTTTCCATTATGTTCCTGTAGGAAGAGACCCCAATACGGATCTGATGTTGACACCTGAGCAGCGCCTGTGGATGCTCGATAGGGTGAGAGAGTTGAGACGCAATAAGCCTATCCTTGTAGCTGATTTCTGGAACGATGGTGATGTAACCAAGGGATGTATTGCCGGGGGAAGGCAGTACTTTCATATAAATGCAGCGGGCGATGTTGAACCCTGTGCTTTTGTGCACTTTGCCGTCGACAATATTAAAAACAAATCGTTGAAAGAAGCTTTACAAAATCCTTTTTTCAAGGCATATCAACGAGAACAGCCTTTTAACGAAAATCATCTTGCTCCCTGCCCTATTATCGATGCTCCCGGCTCCTTGCGTAAAATGGTTAAAGAGTGTGGGGCCCGCCCTACTCACAAAGGAGCGGAGGTTGTTTTGGACGGAAAGGTGGCTGGACACCTTGACAACCTTTCTGAGGAGTGGCTCAAACTGTCTGACCAATATAAGGAAAAGCAAAATAATACAAAATTAGAGCAAAAAGTTTAAACAAGTAAAACTGATTTATAAATATTTCCTTTATGAACCAAGAGGAATAATACTTTATTAATTATGGAATTAGCTTAACGCGCAAAGAACCCTAACCATTAATTTTTTTTTAAAGGTTAGGGTTCTTTGTATTTTTGTTTAAATTCATTTATGCTCGAAAAGGCTTTCCGGTCTTCTTGATTTTTTGCGAGTAGCCTGCGAGGCGACGTGCAGTAACATCTATTTGGCTTATTTGAAAACCGGTCAGGTACTCCAATTTTTCTTTAACCTTTGTTTGCAAATGCAATAGTAGCGCAGGTATATTATATGTTCCATATCTTAGAACTAGCTCCAGGTTTACAACCATTCCGTTGGATGTGGAGAAAAGGGTTGTTTTTCCTGCTTTGACTACATTTTCTTCTTCTTCAGCAACAAAAATAGCTATCTGCTCCATAACTTGCTCGGAGAGAAAATAGTTGCCCAATTGGCTGTAAAGAGGTCGTACTATAGAATGTTCTAATTGTTCTGTAGTATGGGGAAGATGCGGGCGTTTGGCAATTTTTTGCCTATGAAAAAAGGATTTAATGGTATCTATAAAATAACCCGGGAATTCTTTTTCTATGGCAAAAGTGGGAACTGGTATTACATGTCGGTTTTCCTTTATCCTGATTTCCCTTGCTTTTGATATTTCATGGGCAGTGGCAATATCCTCTATCCTAATAATATGTTGAGGGTACGGTATTTCCAGTCTTTCTGAAATCTGCTTCGCCATACGTTCGGAAAGCCCAACAACAAGGATGCTCTTTACTCCAACCTCTTTTATTTTAGTTTTTACAGCTTCCGAATGTTCAGGATCCATAAAAATTGCTCGCTTGGTTGCACCCATACGGGTATTTTCCCTTTTGGCAGAGCGTCCGGCAAGAAACTGGTTCCCTTTTATCAAAAGACCGTCATCTATAATGTATTCTAACCCTTCTCGGTATGCTATCATTGCAGAACGATGGCTTTTGCCAGTTCCACTATGCCCCACCAGTGCATATACTTTCATTTGCGTTCTCCTAATATTGTATTTCAAATTATTATAGTGATAATGAATTATATCATGAGCTTAAGTGTGTGTCGATAACAGAAAAAAAATTTACTTTCAAGCAGGAGTTCTCCCCAGTTTTTACGAACCTTTAATAGGATTATTATAAAGGTGGTATGAATATATTTTTTAAGTATTATGAGGTTTTTCCCGTAATATCTTTGCCTGTATAAATAAATAATAAAAAAAGAACAATGGGAGGTGCTTTGACGGTGGAAAACAAACTGAATTTTTTGCAGCAAAGAAGAGAAATAGTACATAAAGGTGGCGGAGAAAAAAGAATAGAGGAACAACATAAAAAAGGGAAGCAAACAGCACGGGAGAGGCTGGAACAGTTTTTCGATTCCGATAGTTTTGTAGAAGTTGGGACTTTCGTTCAGACCGGGCTGGAAGATGCCAGCACTCTTGATATACCCTTACCCGGCGAAGGTGTTGTGACGGGTTATGGAACTATAGAGGGGCGTTTAATCTACGCCTTTGCCCAGGACTTTACTGTTTCAGGTGGTTCTCTGGGAGAGATGCATGCTGCCAAGATTTGCCGGGTTATGGATCTTGCTGCCAAGAATGGAGCTCCTTTTATTGGCATCAATGACTCAGGTGGTGCCCGAATCCAGGAAGGGGTAATGTCCCTCGACGGTTATGGAAATATTTTTTATCGCAATACCATTAATTCTGGAGTGATACCGCAGATCTCTGTAATTATGGGCCCATCTGCAGGAGGAGCCGTTTATTCTCCTGCTCTTACGGATTTTGTATTCATGGTAGATAATACCAGCTATATGTTTATAACGGGTCCACAAGTTATTAAATCAGTGACGGGTGAAGATGTAACCCCCGAAAAGCTGGGCGGTGCAAAGACCCATAACGATACCAGTGGGGTGGCTCATTTCCGGGCTAAGGATGAAGTCGAGTGCTTGGAAATGATAAAAAAATTACTTAGCTATCTTCCTTCTAATAATTTAAATGATGCTCCTGTAGTAGATCCTGTGGAGCCGGTTTTGCCGGTAGAGGATCTAGTGACAATAGTCCCGGATGACGCGAATAAGCCTTACGATGTGGTAGATGTTATAAAAAGGGTGGTAGATGGAAGCGATTTTTTCCAGGTACATGAGCATTATGCAAAAAATGCTGTAGTCGGTTTTGCAAGGATCATGGGTCGTACAGTTGGTATCATTGCTAACCAGGCCAAAGTTCTTGCCGGATGCCTGGACATTAACAGTTCAGATAAGATTGCCCGTTTTGTTCGTTTTTGTGATTGTTTTAGCATCCCCATGGTAACTTTTGTAGACGTTCCCGGATACCTCCCCGGTGTTCACCAGGAATACGGCGGGATAATTCGCCATGGAGCCAAAATTCTTTATGCTTATTCCGAAGCTACTGTGCCTCAGATCAGCATAATTTTACGCAAGGCATATGGTGGTGCCTATATAGCCATGAACGGCCGCTGTCTTGGTGCAGATTTTGCATTTGCCTGGCCTACCGCAGAGATAGCAGTTATGGGACCTGAAGGAGCAACCAATATTGTTTATCGTAAGGAAATCGAAAAAGCAGAAAAACCGGAAGAAGAGAGGAATAAGCGTGTGGATGAATATCGTGAAAGGTTTGCCAATCCCTACATTACTGCAGCAAGAGGTTGGTTGGATGATGTGATAGATCCCAGGGATACCAGAGAGCATCTGGTCAGGGCGCTGGATTCCCTGAAAGATAAATTTGAAGAACGCCCGCGTAAAAAGCACGGTAATATTCCGTTATAAATAAAGAAGGGGGCTTTGTTATGCGGGTAGGAATAGTCGGAGTTACTGGTTATACCGGAAGCGAACTCTTAAGACTCCTTATTGCGCATGGGGGAGTTGAACTGTCTTATGTTACTTCCCGCAGCTATAGCGGTAGGCCCTTGGCCCATGTTCATCCACAATACCTGGGAATTACAGAACTTCAATGCAGTGATTTTTCCTTGAATGAGGCCGTAGAAAAAACCGACCTCATCTTCTCTGCCCTTCCCCATGGCGAGTCAATGGAAACGGTTCCAATGCTGGTAAAAGCTGGTTTAAAGGTGGTCGATTTGAGCGCTGATTTTAGACTGGAAGAGGTAGAGAATTACCAGCATTGGTACGGAAAAGAGCATACCGCACCTGAGCACCTGGGAAAAGCAATTTACGGACTGCCGGAGCTCTACAGGGAAAAAATTAAGAGCTCTCTCATGGTAGCTAATCCTGGCTGTTATCCTACTTCGGTTATTTTGGCTCTGGCTCCTTTGACACAAAGGAGTCTGGTGAAATGGGATACCCTGGTGGTAGATTCCAAATCAGGTGCCTCAGGAGCCGGAAGGGTGCCCTCACAAGTGCTGCATTATCCTGAATGCACAGAGAACTTCAGGGCTTATCGTGTTGCCAGGCACCAACATGCTCCAGAGATGGAGCAGGAGATAGGGCGTTTGGCCGGGCGAAAAGTTATGTTTACCTTTGTTCCTCATCTGGTTCCCATGGTAAGGGGTATTTTAAGCACTGTCTATGTCAACCTGGCAGAACAATGGCAGGAAGAAGAGATCCGGGAGCTTTACAGGCAGTTTTACCAGGGGGAAAAATTCGTTCGGATTTTTCCCCCCGAATTCTTGCCGGAAACCAAGTACGTTTATGGTAGTAATTACTGCGACCTCTATCTGAAGTTAGATTCAAGAACTGGAAGATTGATAATTATTTCAGTTCTGGATAATCTAGTCAAAGGAGCTGCCGGACAGGCCTTACAGAACATGAATATTATGTTAGGCTTTCCAGAAGAAACAGGACTGGAGGCAGTTCCTCTGAGGCCTTAAGGTGCTTAGAAAGGTGGCATTATAGATGAAGTATTGGTTGGAAAAAATTGAAGGAGGTATAACAGCAGTTCCGGGAGTTGAGGCTGCAGGAGTTCACTGTGGCTTGAAGAAAAACTGGGAAAAAGACTTGTCCCTTTTATACTGTCCTAAGCCTGCTATAGCTGCCGGAGTTTTTACATCTAACCGTTTTAAAGCTCCTCCTCTCAAGGTTACAGAGAATCATATAGAAAATCCTATGCGAGCTATAGTGATCAACAGCGGGAATGCGAATGCTTGCACCGGTTTGCGGGGAGAAAAAGATGCATTGGCTACAGCAGGGGAAGTAGCTGCACAACTGGGACTGACAAAAGAAGAAGTACTCGTTGCTTCTACAGGCGTTATAGGATCTTTTTTGCCATTGGAAAAAATATTTTCCGGTATCCAGAAAGCTGTTGAAACCATTTCACAGCAGGGAGGAAACGATGCCGCTCAGGCAATTATGACCACCGATACAGTCTCTAAACAGGTGGCTTACCGCTTCCAGATAGAAGGAGGTGGTTCCTTTATAATTGGGGGTATGGCCAAAGGATCAGGCATGATATGTCCGGATATGGCCACTATGTTGTCTTTTTTGGCGACAGATGCCAGAATTGAAAAGGCTTCTCTTCAAAAAGCTTTGCAGGAGTGTGTCAAGCATTCCTTTAACGCCATTACTGTAGATGGTGATACCTCTACTAACGATATGGTTTTACTTTTTTCTACAGACTCGGGAGGTTTGGATATCACCGAAGAATCAATGCTATGGGAGCCTTTTAAAGAAGCCCTTATGCAGGTTTGCCGGGAGCTGGCTTATATGATTGTGGCAGACGGAGAAGGTACTACCAAAGTACTGCGGCTTACCCTAAAGGGAGCTTTAGATTATGATACAGGGCGAAAGCTTGCATATTCCGTTTTAAATTCACCATTGGTAAAAACTGCTTTTTTTGGCGAGGATGCGAACTGGGGAAGAATCATAACTGCTTTGGGCTACTCCGGTGTAGATTTTGATCCGGAAAAGGTTGATATTTTTTTGGGCCATGTACAGGTTGCGGCAAAAGGGGAAGCGGTCACTTTTGATGAGTCAGAGGCTAAAGCTGCTTTAATGAAGGCAGAAGTTCCTATAGAGATTGACATGCACATGGGAATGGAAGAGTTTACCTTCTGGGGGAGCGACTTGAGCCATGAATATATTTCTATAAACGGTGCATATAGGAGCTAATGAAGGAGGAAGCAGGATTGAACAATTCCATAGAGGAACTGATTGCAAAGGCGGATGTTTTGGTAGAGGCGCTTCCATACATCCGTAATTTTGCCGGGAAGACTTTCGTAATTAAATACGGCGGGCATGCCATGGTCAACGAAAAGCTAAAGGATTCCGTAGCCAGGGATCTGGTTCTATTGAAATTTATTGGAATTAACCCTGTGGTGGTCCACGGTGGGGGAAATGAAATCACCATTCTCATGGAAAAATTAGGGAAAAAAGCCAGTTTTGTGGATGGCTTACGAGTTACTGACAAGGAGTCCATGGAGATGGTAGAAATGGTGCTTGTCGGTAAGGTAAACAAAGAGATTGTTAACCTGCTCAATCAACACGGTGGTAAGGCAGTCGGTCTTAGCGGAAAAGACAGCAACCTGCTGATAGCTCAAAAGAGACCACCTGCCAGGGTGACGGTCGAGGGGGAAGATAAGTATGTAGATCTTGGCTATGTGGGTGATATTGTAACAGTAAACCCTGAGGTTATGCACACTCTTAGCAGTCAGAACTACATACCTGTTATTTCTTCTATCGGTGTTAGCAACGAAGGGGAAGGATTGAACATAAATGCGGATCACGTAGCAGGTGAATTAGCAGCTGCCTTGAAAGCAGAAAAACTGATTATTCTTACGGATGTAGAGGGGATTTTTCTTGATGAAAAGGACAAGAACACTCTTATTTCTTCTCTTCAGCGACGTAGGGCACGACAGATGATTCTGTCTGGAGAAATATCAACCGGAATGGTCCCTAAAGTTGACGCCTGTATTAGGGCTCTAAATAATGATGTGCGCCGCACTCATATTATTGACGGCAGACTGAGCCATTCTATACTCTTAGAAATATTCACGGACCGGGGAATCGGGACCATGGTAGAATAGTATTGCAGGGAGGATAAGCAATTGTTACAAGATGATGAAAGGAAGTTTATTATTAATACTTATAATAGAAATCCAGAAGCAAACCCTCTATTGGTTAAAGGAAGAGGAGCAAAGGTCTGGGATGAAAATGGAAGGGAATATTTGGATTTTGTAGGGGGTCTTGCCGTAAATGCCTTGGGGCATTGCCATCCTAATGTTGTTAAGGCAGCCACTGAACAGATGGATAAAATCATTCACAGTTCCAATCTTTTCTATACTGAGCCTCAGGTGAAACTAGCTCACTTTTTAGTAGAAAATTCTGCTGCTGACAAAGCATTTTTTTGTAACAGTGGAGCAGAAGCAAACGAAGCTGCTTTGAAACTGGCAAGAAAATACAGCAAGCTGTTCGTGGATGACAGAAGGTACGAATTTATTTCCGCCTACGGATCCTTCCATGGTAGAACCCTTGCCACCATAGCTGCTACAGGGCAGGAAAAAGTTCAAAAAGGCTTTGAACCACTAATGCCCGGTTTTCGCTATGCTAACTTTAATGATCTTGAATCCTTTCGTTCCCAAATCACCGCTAATACTTGTGCAGTTATAATAGAACCCATCCAGGGAGAAGGAGGGGTTCATATTGCTTCAAAAGAGTTTTTACAGGGCTTAAGAACTCTATGTGATGAAAACAAACTACTGTTAATTTTTGATGAAGTACAGTGCGGCACAGGTAGGACCGGAAATCTTTTTGCCTATGAGAATTATGGTGTCGAGCCTGATATCTTTACGCTGGCTAAAGCCTTGGGAGGAGGTTTTCCCATTGGCGCCATGCTCTGCAAGGAAAAAGTGGCTGCTGGCTTTTCGCCTGGCGACCATGCTTCAACCTTTGGCGGGAATCCTGTAGCTTGTGCTGTTGCCCTGTCAGTTTTGGAAGAAATAACGCGGGAAGATTTTCTATACGAAGCTGCTTCCAGGGGAGAGTATTTTGTCAACGGGTTACAGGAGTTGGGTGATAGATTTCCGGAGCTAATTAAAGAAGTAAGAGGAATGGGCCTTATTATTGGTGTAGAACTTAATAAGGGAGGGCAGAATGTGCAGAAGGGATGTCTTAGGAGAGGGCTGTTGATTAACTGCATTGGTGATAGTGTTTTGCGTTTTCTCCCTCCACTAAATGTTACCGGTAGAGAAATGGATGTTGCTCTTATGATTCTGGAAGGGGCTTTAGAAGAAGAAGCGGGCAAGTAACGCAGCAAAATGTCACACATAGAAGTCTTCGGAGGTGCATTAAGGTGAACGATCTAAAGGGACAGCACTTTTTAACTTTGCAGGATTATTCTGCCTTACAGCTTGAGTCCATACTGGACCTGGCTTTCGAGCTTAAAGCCAGGCAAAAAGAAGGTTTACCCCGCCATTTACTAAAGGGTAAAACGCTGGCCATGATTTTTCAAAAGCCCTCTACCAGAACAAGAGTTTCTTTTGAGGTGGCCATGTTGCAGTTGGGTGGCCATGCTTTGTTTCTTAGCAGCGGGGAATTACAAATGGGCAGGGGGGAACCTATTAAAGACACCGCAACAGTCCTTTCCCGTTATGTTGATGGTATCATGATCCGCACCTCTGAACACAGTGAGGTTGAAGAACTGGCTCATTATGCTACCGTGCCTGTGATCAACGGTTTAACCAACCTGCTTCATCCCTGCCAGGCCTTGTCAGACCTTTTAACCATCAAAGAGAAACTGGGTTA
>CAZMLU010000036.1:15089-17199 GCA_964567295.1 uncultured Desulfovibrionaceae bacterium | reverse complement strand
TTAGGTGTTGCTCCGCCCTCCTCGTTATGAGTAGGCGGGAATCCAGGTTACATGGAAAAGTTGTATTTAGTTCCAGCACTGATGCAAAAACAAAGGCACTTGAAATATCACAGAAGCTTGCAAGCATGTATTCAGTCGATGATACCACTTTCGAAATGTTTTATATAGAGGAAGGCGAGGCTATTTTTATTTCTCAGGAGACAGGTGAATCTAAAATAGTTAAGCTTTAAAATTTGATGATTGCAAAGGTATTTTCCAATTTATCTTTGGAACTCTGGCGAATATTTGGTAGAAAGTAGTATTAAGTGTATAGATTCAACGTAATAGAAGCATGATCCAGCTGTACTGTTGCAATGTTATTTTGTAACTTTAAGCAGCCAGTTTTACCACCTGTTTTAGGAGTGTGACTCTCGTTCTGTTAATACCGATGGCAATAAAATAACAGACCTAATCAAGATAATCTTCAACTACCTGCAATCAAACAATCAAAAACAGATTTGACTAGCTTTTTGTCCCATGATATAATTTTATTAATTATTAACTGAACTTGATTTTCTTTGTTTTATGCACAAGATTTTATCAAAACACATTGCATAGCAATATGGAGCAAAACGGAGAAAACAAAAGAATATGCCGAAGTGGCGGAACCGGCAGACGCACTTGACTCAAAATCAAGCGCCCTCTGGGTGTGTGGGTTCGAATCCCACCTTCGGCACCAAGTTAATTTTAGATTTTTTTGAGGGGCTGGTAAAAACCAAGCCCTTCATTATTTAGGTTAAATCAATTATACAAAAAACCCCAGGGAGCATATCACTGTTTGCTCCCTGGGGTTTTTTGTAGTCGTAGTTTTTAGTCTTCAAAAGCTTCGCTTACTTTCCAGATTTTCCATACATTTCCGACCAAGTCCGGTCCGGGCTTAAGTGTTTGTTTGCCTGGCTTCCAACCTGAAGGTGTGGCTTCTGTTCCTTCAGAATTACGTACGAGCTGGAATGCTTGTATTTGTCTGACCGACTCACTTACATTTCTACCTACCGGCGGGGTTAAAACTTCGAACCCCTGGATAACGCCGTCAGGGTCAATAATAAACCTTCCCCGTGTTTCCACACCGCTGTCCTCATCATATATGCCGTACATTTTTCCGATACTGCCATCCTGATCGGACAACATCATGAATGGAATATCTTTATTAATCATTTTCGACAGCTCATGTTCATTCCACATTTTATGCACAAAAACACTGTCAACGCTAACAGAAAGCACTTCCACGCCAAGACTTTTTAGCTCTTCATGTTTTTCAGCAACTGCTGAAATTTCTGTTGCTCATACAAAGGTAAAATCACCTGGGTAAAAGCACAGTAAAACCCATTTTCCCCTATACTCTGATAGAGTGGTGTTCATGAATTTGCCTTGAAAAAAAGCGGGTGCAGTAAAATCAGGTGCTGGTTTGCCTACTTTTACCATTGGTATCTGTGCCTCCTTTTTGTTTTGCCCTTCAGATGTTTCCAACTCAGGGGAGATTTTTTTGATCGGTGGCCTCTGACATCCCGGTTTAAACTCTTCAGGCACAATTTTTACCTCCTTTTTATTGGGATATACTATGATAAACACCCCAAATATTATAATAGTTAATACATACTATATCCTAACAGAAATACAGGGATATGTCTAAGGAAAAACCTGAAAAGTGCAAATATTGTCTGGTTCCTTTCCTGTAATTTTAATATAAAATACATTTAGAACATACCACCTATCTGCCTTACATTTTTCAGGTGAAGATCTCTTTGCGGGTAAGGGATGTTGATCCCTTCTTTATCAAAAGTAACTTTTACTTTTTCTAAGGTATCAAAATAAATAGTCCAGTAATCTTCTGCTCTGCACCATCCTCTTAAATATAAATTTACTGAGCTTTCTCCATGCTCTGCTACAACTACTTGGGGGGGCGGGTCCTCAAAAATGAGGGGATTATCCTGCGCTATTTTATTTAAAATATGTTTTACAATCTTTATATCGTTTTCATAGCCTATACCGAAGGTAAAATCAACCCTTCTTGTAGAATTTGCACTGTAATTCACGACGCTGCTATTAGATAGATTTGCATTAGGAATGATTA
>CAZMLU010000036.1:0-14989 GCA_964567295.1 uncultured Desulfovibrionaceae bacterium | reverse complement strand
TTTGCACTGTAATTCACGACGCTGCTATTAGATAGATTTGCATTAGGAATGATTATATTTTTATTATCCGGGGTGTTTAGTTCTGTATAAAAAATTTGGATTTCTTTTACCGTGCCGGCATATCCTACTGCTTCAATGTAATCTCCAACTTTGAAGGGTTTTAGAAAGAGGATTAAAACTCCTCCAGCAAAATTTGATAGGCTTCCCTGGAGGGCCAGCCCAACCGCAAAGCTGATTGCGGCAAGAACAGCAATAAATGAAGCCATTTGTATCCCTAGCATAAAAGCAATGGAAATTATAAGTAAAACTATCAGTAACGCCTTTATTAAGTGGGATAGGAATGACTGCAAGGAGGGGTCAACTTCGGCTTTTTGGAAACGCAAAGAGGTTCTGTTTGTGATAACATTTATCACCTTTAAACCAACAATTAAGAAAATAATAGTTAAAAGGATATTTCCTCCGTAGGTAATTTTTTTTCATAAAGAAAAGTATAATCCATGTTAATTCTCTCCCTTTTTTAGAAAATAATTTGTATGCATTTTATCTTACTATTGTTTCTTATTTGGATACCCAATAAAAATTTGTAGTTAATCAATTGAGAAAATAATAATATATATTGCCGTTGCTATATTTCCATTTCACTTCTTTTTTTTCCACCAGGTGATTTAAATGCGCCAGCGTTTCAGCAAGGGCCATCCACTTCAACTCCAGGGCAAATTCATCCCAGGGGCGAGGAATATTCCAGGTTACTTTTGAGGCAATTTCATAAGCATGCTTCCCTTTCGAGTTCATTACAGAGATGATTTCGCTTTCCCTTTCTTGATGGTGTGTTTTTATCTCATAAATACGTTCTCTATGATCCCGGAAAGGGCTTCGATGTCCAGGAAGAACAGAAGTTACCTCCAGGTCAAAAACTCTGTCGAGGCTATCTAAATATTCACCGAGAGGGTTTCGGATTTCTCCAGGCCATAGAAAAATGGCCGGTGTAATATCCTCCAGTATGTGGTCTCCTGAAAATAGAAACTTTTCTCGGGTTTCGTAAAGGCAAGTATGCCCCCTTGAATGCCCGGGAGTCATTAAACATTTAAAGGAATAATCTCCCACATTAAATATTTTCCCTTCTCTAAGGATTTGAAACCTTTGCCCTTCCGAAGACTTAATACTTGAGTTTTCTGCTGCCTTTCTTAGTTCTTCCCTGGGGATTTTTTTAAGAAAGTAAGGTTTTTGCTCAATATATATTTTCAAATCTTCTTCCGGGAAACCATTGCTTTTGCCATGAATAAAACCCTTTTCCCACATTTTGACATCACCTAAAAATTGGGCATCAGGAGCATTAATATAGATTGTAGCTCCATTGTGAGCCAGGGAGGGAGCTAGGCCAAAGTGGTCATCATGAAGATGAGTAATGAAAAAATCGACTTTTTCCATCTTTGTTCCCAGTTCACGAAGAGCATTTTGTAATGTTGCTTTGCATTTCTCATTGTTCATGCCTGAATCAATAAGAAGATCACGTTCTTTTCCTTTTAGTAAGTAGGTGTTTACAGTTTGCAGCGGACTGTTGGGGATAGGCAATTCGATACGAAATATGCCTTGTGCAATTTTTTCTATCATGCATACCATCCTATCATATATTATAGTTTTTAAAAGTGATATTATTATTTTAACATACTATTTTCTACGTAGAGTAATGTCTTCCAATGCCGCAGGGTCTATTCTACAGGAAGCAGGGGAATAAAAAATGCTCCATGTTGAAAGTAAGGGAAAAAAAAGCAGTCTGTGGACGGCTAATTATATTATGGTATGCCTGGCTTCTCTGGCACTTTTTTTTGCATTTAATGGGCTGATTCCTACTCTTCCAATCTATATGGAAAGGTATGGAGAAATAACTGGTGCAGCGGGACTCCCTCTTGCTGCTTTAACAGTTGGGGCGGTGCTGACAAGACCTCTGACAGGTTGGGCACTTGATGTCTACGGACGTAAGACTATTTTTTGGGTAGGGCTTCTGCTGTTTTTGTTGCCCACTGTTGTTTTTATCTGGATGCTGCCAGCCCCTGTTTTAATTATATTCCGCTTCATTCAGGGTATAGGATGGGGGGTCTGCAATACTGCCATGAATACAGTGGCGGCAGACAATATTCCTGTTGAGAGAATGGGGGAGGGAATGGGGTATTTTACCCTTACCGTTAGTTTTACCCAGGCAGCAGCTCCTGCCTTTGGTTTATGGGTTATGGATAATTATTCATTTCCCATCTTATTTCTACTACTTGCTCTGATAACAAGTATCTCCTTGGTAATAGCATTAACAATTAAATATCCCGTATTTAAGAAAAAGGTCGAAAAACCCAAGTTTATCTTTATGGACAAGTTGCTCCTCAGGCCGGCCGTGGCAATGTTACTATTTTGCCTGAGTTTAAGCTCGGTTCTTTCTTTTCTAGCTGTTTATGCTGCTATGCGAGGTGTATCTGCCACCGGATTGTTTTTTACATTTTTTGCGTTGTCTTCTATTATATTTCGGCCTGTTTGTGGGAGAATCTTAGATAAGAAAGGGAAAAAAGGCTATGATCTTGTTGTCTTATTAGGGGTTGTGGCTCAGATCATTGCCTTGCTTATTTTGTCGCGCACGGCCTCTGTCGAGCATCTTATCGTCGGAGGGGCTTTTTTTGGACTTGGATTTAGCTCAATACAACTTGCGATGCTATCCTTATCTCTTCGTTTAATGCCTCCAGAAAAGAGAGGAGTAGCAAATGCCACTTATTGGACAGCCTTTGACATTGGGGTGGCCGCAGGCTCTATTATGTGGGGAGTAGTTGCTGCAGCAGTTGGCTATTATATTATGTTTAACTTAAATATCGTTCCTATAATAGCTGCTATGCTGGTTTATTTTGCAAAAAGGACAGATTACTAGATTATTATGTTTTTGCAATGGAAATTAGGGCCGGGCTTTCCACCGACCACGCCTCGCCGGAAAAATTTCCGCAGAACTGCATATTCCTAAAACCTGCTTCTTCCAGGCTTTTTTCTAATTCTTTTTTTTGCAGCGGGTAAAGGGGAACGGTGTTGGTGCGGGTGGAGGAATCTGGCAAGTTCAGTTTCCCCGTGAAATGAATTTTGTGTTCATGAGGGTTGTAACGATAGAACCGCTCGAAGGATACTCCACGCTCTTTGTTTTCCAGCGTTGGCAGTGCCTGAATATTATTTTTTAAGATGTTGTTGTAGTTTACTATTTGTATTATCAAGACTGAATTCCTACGGAGGACCTTGGCCGTTTCTGCAATGGCAGTTGCTATCTCGAAAGCTGATTCCAGATGAACCAGGGAGTTGCCAATGCAAAAAGCACCATCATATGTATGATTCAGTATATTTGAAAGATGGAGCATATTACCTTTTAAGAAAGAAACATTTTCGGAGCTGCTATTATTAAGTGCCTTGATTTTTTTTTGCTGCGCCAGCTCAATCATAGTCTTATCAAGGTCAATACCCATTACCCGATATCCCTTAGTAGCTAATGCCAGTGCATAGTTTCCGGTTCCGCAGGCCAAATCCAAAACCTGTTTACTATTATCGGCAAATGTTTTTTCCAGGAATAATAGGTTGTTTTGACTCAGAGGGAAAATATCGTCATAATATTTTTCCATTGCTTCATAGAAGGACACTTTATCCCCTCCATTTACTCTCCTGATGCTATATTAGTAGTTTGTATGGTTTAGGGTAAAAAGAATATACACCATAGTTGCAGTATGATTTATCATATGAAGAACAGTTATCTTTGGCTAGCTGTAATGGCTTGCTCCAGGTCGGCAATGATATCTTCCTTGTTTTCCAATCCGATAGAAAGTCTGACATAATCATCGGTTACCCCTGTAGCAAGCTGTTCTTCTGTGCTAAGCTGTTGATGAGTTGTAGAGGCTGGGTGGATAATAAGACTTTTGGCATCTCCAATATTTGCTAAGTGTGAAAAAAGTTTAACCGAGTTTATCAATTTAATGCCTTCTTCTTTTCCTCCTTTAATACCAAAGCCGATAATTGCTCCATATCCTTCTTTTAAAAATCTTTTTGCTTTGCCGTGGTCTGCATGACTTGAAAGGCCGGGATAATTTACCCATGTAACTGAAGGATGTTTTTCTAACCAATGCGCTACCTCCAGTGCATTTTCCGAATGTTTTTTAATTCTCAATGGAAGGGTCTCCAGTCCTTGCAAGAACAAAAAAGAGTTAAATGGAGAAAGAGCGGGGCCTATATCCCGCAAAAGTTGCACCCTGGCTTTCATTATATATGAAATACCTCTAACAGCAGCCTTTTCATGATCTCCGAAATTGTCCCAATAGCTTACCCCATGATAGGAAGGATCGGGCTCTACAAGTTCTGGGAACTTTCCATTAGCCCAGTTAAAATTGCCGTGTTCTACAATAGCCCCACCTATACTTGTGCCATGTCCTCCTATAAATTTTGTTAAAGAATAAATTGCAATGTCTGCACCGTGTTCAAAAGGCCGAAAAAGTGGGGGAGGCGTTACGGTATTATCGATAATGAAAGGTATATTATAGCTGTTTGCGATCTTGGCAATCTCTGGAAAATCATCAACGTTATTTTTAGGGTTTCCTACGGATTCAATATATACTAGGCGAGTATCATCATCTATAGCATTTTTAATAGAGAGAGGATCAGAGGAATCTACAAACCTCACCTTGATACCCATTTTGGGTAAGGTATAATGGAATAGATTGTATGTTCCCCCGTAAAGGTAACGCGTAGAAACGATATTTTGACCGGCCCTGGTAATGTTTAATACGGCCAGGGTGATCGCGGACTGTCCTGAGGCTAACGCCAATGCTGAGGTTCCTCCATCAAGTTGGGCAAGTCTTTTCTCTAAAACTTCAGTTGTGGGATTCATCATACGGGTGTATATATTGCCAAATTCTTTAAGACTAAAGAGGTTTGCTGCATGTTCTGCGGAATCGAAGAGAAACGATGTAGTCTGATAAATAGGTACGGCCCGCGCCTTTGTCGTAATATCAGCTTCCTGGCTCCCATGTAAGGCTATGGTTTCTATTTTATCGGAATCAGTCATATAGTTGCCCTCCTATTAAGGAATGATATAAAACAAAGTCAAGTATTTCTATGGATCTTTTTAAAATTATCATATATTTTTTGTTTTGTCAAACAATAAGAATACAATGAAAGTAAAAAACATTGGCTGCTTCTTTTTGACACATAAGTAGAAAGACCCGCCAACAAGGTGCAGGAGGGTTGACAAAGCTTTTATTGATGGTAAAATAATCTTAAGTCTAATCTATCACCAATCCTATTGAAATAATAGGGTTGTAAATATTTTTTCCCCAATAATGTTATTGTTTAAGATATGCATTTAAGGAAGTGAAAGCCTTGGCACTTCTTGACAGAAAGGAAGAATTACCAATAGAAAAAAGCATTTACCCTTCTTTTGAAGGAGAATATTCTTTTTCCTTTGCGGAACCACCTGCCTCATTTGTTTTGGAAAGTGGGGCACATGTGGGCCCTGTTACGGTAAACTACCAAACCTACGGGGAGCTTTCGGAGGAAGGAGATAACGTTATTATTATAGCCCATGCTCTAACAGGGTTTTCACTGGTGGGGGAACCGACACTCTCTCAGAAAGAACGAGGTTGGTGGGAGTCCCTGGTAGGACCAGGGAAGGTTCTAGACACAAAAAGGTATTTTATAGTATGTAGTAACGTTTTGGGAGGTTGTTATGGAACTACGGGTCCTTCTTCCCCGGACCCTAAAAGAGGGAAACCTTATGCCATGAAGTTTCCTGTTATAACCATAAAGGATATGGTCCGAGTCCAAAAAAGGCTGTTGGATCATCTGGGAATAAAAAAGATATTAGCTGTATTGGGGGGCTCTATGGGAGGAATGCAAGCTCTCGAATGGGCGGTGACTTACCCGCGAATTGTAGATAGTATAATTGCAATAGGGTGTTCAGGAAAATTTTCGCCAAATGGTATAGCGTTCAACCAGGCTGCTCGCATGGCAATCATGAACGAGCCTGCATGGCAAAATGGTGATTATTATGGCAAAGAGTTTCCGGGTAAAGGTCTTTCTTTGGCCAGAATAATTGCAACCATTACTTACCGCAGCAACGAATCATTTGAGAAACGGTTTGGACGTTCACTTCAAAAGGCAGAAAACTATAATCTTTTTTCTTTCAATGAACAATTTGCAGTTGAAAGCTATTTGCATCACCAGGGAGAAAAAATAACCCATCGTTTTGACCCTAATACTTATTTGTATCTTACTAAAGCAATGGATTTACATGATCTTGGCCGGGGGTATGCTTCTTACCACGCAGCACTGGAGCGAATACGATGTACCGTATTTCTGTTGGGAATAAGCTCCGATATATTGTTTTACCCCAGCGAAGTGCGAGGGCTTGCTGTAGATATGAGAAGGTGCGGGGTAGATTCTCGTTATGAAGAATTAAAGTCCCCTCACGGGCATGATTCTTTTTTAATTGAATTCGACCAAATGGAAGACTATCTGAAAAACTGCTTGGAAGAGGTAGAAAACAGCAGGCCAGATTAAGAAAAGAGTTGGCAGTATTATTAGGCTTAGCTATGTTTCTTTTATGAATGTTTTCAGAATTGTTATAGCCAAAAGAGAAGACAAGCGGTTTAATTTATGGTATACTTAACTTAAATATAAAAAGAATATTAGCTAATATAACTTTTCTCACTACATCACTAATAAGGGGGATGGTGAGAACAATGAAATACTTAATTACTCGTAAGGTGAAACGGATAACTAAGGATTTTAATAACAAGAAGTTGCAAATTACTATACCGAAAAACCAGATGATCGAGATAGCCTATAAAACTTTTGCTGGCGCGGATCGACAAAAACAAATTGTAGGTGCATATGTATATCTAAAGATGGGTGAGGATGTGTTTCCTTCAATCGTTGAATTTTCTAGGGACGAAGTTGAAATTATCGGTGATGTTATCGGCAAAAAAGAGCTTGCCAAAGAAGCAATCCTGAGAGGGAAGATATTTTTTACCAATAAAGAAATCTGTACGTGTGCGGAATTTATTAAATTTCTGGAATATGCTCCGGTTGAGGAATTTACCATTGTAAATGATGACAATAACCTTTTAAAAGTAATGTACGGTAACCGGAAGTCTGTGGTGGGAAGGCAGGTTCTTCGAGTCATATTTTAAGGCAAAGCTTTCAAAGGCCTTGCTTTTCAAATACTTATATAATAAGAGAAGATGGAGTTATTTAAGCTTGTTTGTAGATGATTAACGAAAAAGCGCCATATTAATGTGCGCTTTTTGTTAATGTGTGGACTGTTTTTTTTTAAATGGCCCTTTTAACTTTTCCAGCTTTCAGGCAACGTGAGCAGACCTTGATTCTTCGGGGTGCTCCGTTTATAAGTGCTCTCACTTTTTGGATATTAGGTTTCCACTTACGCTTTGTTTTAATATGCGAGTGACTGATCATAAACCCGCTGGATTGTTCTTTTCCGCATAATGAGCATTTCCTGGACATGGCACTTGCACCTCCTCTATCATCAACAAAAACCTTATTAATTTTAGCATATTATCTATATAAAAACAAGAATAATTAGGTTCTATACGATAATAATTCAGGAGAAATGGAAACAATATGCAGTTTATTGCTTAAAGCCACATAAAATGGTAAAATACTTTCGAAAGTATTGGGATGGAGCTTAGGCATGGGGGAGGTGGATGATGAGGGTAATCGCCGGTTCTGCAAAAGGCAGATATCTTAAAACACCTCGAGGAAAAGTCTTGCGTCCTACTTCTGATAAAGTTAAAGCTGCTTTCTTTAATATTATTGGTGATTTACTCCTGGATGCTTGTTTTCTTGATCTTTTTGCGGGTTCTGGGAGTATAGGGATAGAGGCCATAAGTAGAGGTGCAAAACGTTGCGTTTTTGTAGAAAAAGAGGCTTATGCCGTTAAACTGATCAAAGAAAATATCCGACTAATGGATAATAGCATGGCATGTAATATTTTACATGTTGATGGAAAAATGGCTTTAAGGATTCTTTCACAACGAAAGGATAGTTTTCATATAATTTATATAGATCCACCTTACAATTATCAGAAAATATCCCTGATCGGAGAAGAACTGTTGGGTGGTGGTTTGCTAAAAGAAGATGGTCTGCTCTGTGTTGAGAGGAGCAGCCGGGATGAGCTTTTATGGTTGCAGTTATTTCCATTACCACTTTGGCAAAAAAAGATCTATGGTGATACTATGCTGCTCCTGTTCAAAAAGTGATAGGGGTTGCAGCCACATGAGCAAAGCCCTGAAAGGAGGCTTTTATTATTGTCTAAAGTTATTTATCCGGGAAGCTTTGATCCAGTAACTAACGGTCATTTGGATATCATTGATCGGGCAAGTAAGGTTTTTGATCATTTAGTAGTAGCTGTACTGGAAAATCCTCGCAAAGACGCTTCTTTTTCTTTGGAAGAAAGGGTGGATATGCTGAATAGTATTGTTATTTCTTACCCTAACGTAGAGGTGGATTTTTTCCAAGGTCTTTTAATAGAATATGCTCAAAAGCTGGGAGCTAATATTATTATTAAAGGGTTAAGGGCTGTTTCAGACTTTGAATTCGAATTCCAAATGGCCCTGGCTAACAGAAAGCTTAATTGCAATGTGGAAACCATGTTTATGATGACAAATAATATGTACTCGTTTATCAGTTCCAGTATTGTAAAAGAAGTTGCTGATTTGGGGGGGGATATAAGGGATATGGTCCCCCCGCAGGTGTACAGAAAGGTAATGGATAAAGCCGCCTCTTCCCGTTAGTAATATTTGATAGCAACGAAGATTTGCTTTTTGATCGGATGGATGAAAAAGATTTAGTTTTTTTCAACTCCGGAAGCATTCATAACATATTTTTTAGAGACTAGTATGGTGAACTATGAGCGAAGATAGCAGGATCGGTGAAAATGATGCAAATGTGGAGAAAAAAGAAGAAATACAATCGCTACCAGGCATAAAAACGGTGTCCGGGCTGGTGCTGGTTACAATGCTGATATTGCTGGTTATAGGTTCTGTGGCACAAGCCTGGCACTTCGAGTTTGGTATGTTTATAACCCAGTGGCTTCTTATTTTGCCTCCTGCTCTTTGGTTCTGGAAACGATATAATGTAGATAGAAAACAATTTGCCAGGATAAAACCCTTGGAAAAAAAATTCTTGCCTGCAATTTCCCTGTTGGTAATATGTGCTTGGCTTCTAAACATGCTCTTGGCAGTGGTTCTTGTTTCATTTCTGATGGGGTTTGGTTACCAGCCTCTTGAAATTTTACCGCCACCCAGTGACCTGGGGCAATATTTTGTCTATCTCGCTGTGATTGCTGTTTCTGCTGCTATTTGCGAGGAGGTTCTTTTCCGCGGAACTGTTATGCCTTCCCTGGAACGTTATGGCACACTGCCTGCCCTGGTATTTAGTTCCCTTCTTTTTGCCGTGTTTCATCTCACTTTCCTTAATTTCCTCAGTGCTCTTATTTTGGGTTTGTTGATCGGCTTGGTGGTAATTAAAACCGGTTCAATCCTGGCAGGAATCTATTATCATTTTTTAAACAACACTTTAGCTGTGACTTATCTCTATCTTTTTTCCGACTTGGAGCCAGAGACTACTGCAGAAGCTTCGGAGCTTGCTGAACTCAGTTTGCCTTTGTTTATTATTATGATGCCGGCCCTGGCTGGCCTACTTTTTGCCTTGAAGAAAATTAATAACTACTCAACTTCTCCACCTATTCTTACGGGAAGGCAAGGATGGCTGCCTAAAGGGTGGTTTAATGGCTTAGCCATGTTGGCCCTGCTTATTTTTCTTTTGGTGGCCTTCGCAGAGATGCTTCTTGGCTTTGGAATGTTGTAAATTTATTATACAGAAAAGATTTTTTACCGGTAGAGGAAGACGTGAGAACATTATATTTGTGGGGTAGTTGAAAGAACCTTTTCCAGCTTTTTTTTATTTTTTATATTTGAGAACCATTTGCCCAGATAGGGACTATGGTTTTCAGTTAAAACCCCTTTTTAAGGATACTACTTTTTAAGTATAAAGACTCATACTTTTGTTTCTTAAGTTTGGTGCTTCTGAATGGTGCTTTTAAACTCATTAAAATATACAATAAATTAATGTGAGAAATTGTTAAAATATTGTTGTATTAAAGTAGGAGATTTTAAAAATATATAGAAAGTTATTTATGATTGCAAATATTAAGTCAATGTTTCAGTAAATTTAAGATCTGTTTGGGCTTTGTATAATTTTCCCTGGTGGTGTTAAAGTAAGATGAAAAGATGCTTAGAGATTACTGACAGACTGATAAGAATCAAGCAAGAATTTGAACAATTAGGCACAAAATTTATCAAGGCTGGAGAGAGATTGCACGTAGAAAATATATTACCTAGTCGAGATTTGCTGGATGAGTTAGATACTGCCAGAGAGAATTTTGATGATCTTATCAGGCAAATGTCAAAATATGCAGCTGAATTGGAAGAAAAGATTGATATCGCCCGGTTTGATAGTTTATTGGAAATTGAAAAAGTATGGAGTAATATGATAGATGAGCGATACGAAGAAAAGAAGATGGCTATGACTGATAGTATGCCCTCAGGGGAAAATGGAAAGAAAACTCTTCATTTCCAGGGAAACTTGGAAGAATGTCTTTTCAGTTTGCTCGGTGAGCATAAGTATGGCCCTGCCTTCTGGATAGCTCATTATTGTAAGCAGAAACACGGAAAAACTCCTGTACCTCCACTGTTGATAAAAGCCCTTGAGCTCTCCAGAGTTATCCAAGGGGAGGATGGCCCGGCGGCTTCCTGGCTTTCTATTGTTTATAGTGATTTTGAATTTTATTCTTATTTGGATTTCGAGGAAAAAGATCAGAGCGACCTTGTCCGGAAATTACTTTTTCTAGCTGCTTTGTTAAGGCCGGCCTATGTGGCTCCGGAAAGTGGAGCGCTTTCACTTATTATAAAAATAAACCTTCCCGGAGACCTGGAAAAGACGCAAAAACTCTTAACAGAATGGGTAGGAAAAGAAAAAAGAAACGAAGAAAATAAGAAAAAAGAAAAACAACAATCCATTGCACAGGAAGCGCAGGACTGGCTTGTACGCAACAAAGAACTTCACATGGCTTCCGGTGTTGCTTCAAATTTATGGAAAAAAATGCAGGAGCCAGGTGCTCCTTTAGATAACTTGCTTACTCCTGTTATAGAAAATGATCTGCTTGCCTTGGAGCAGGTTCAGAGCACGATTGTATATTTAAAAGATGAAGGTAACATTAAAATAGAAATAGCGAAGCTATTAGAGGAACCACACCCTCTAAAAAGCTCTTCAGAATTTTTCTTTGTACCGGGTTCATGGCAGATTTTGGAGCATTTCAGAGAAGCTTTAAATATAGCTGAACGCTGGATGCGGGCAAGTGAAGATGTATGTACCTACAAAGAAGCAGGCAAACTGACGGAGAAAGAAATTCGGCATTTTGTCAGGATAGCAAGAGAAGAGTTAATTGGATTTTCCTATCGTTATGAAGAAAAACAGTTTTTACATACGGCTATACATCATTACAAAAAAGCTCTGGAGTCCTTTGAGCAGACGCCTTTAAAGGGGCATCAAAAAAGCCTTCAGGGAGAAGAGCTGATGCAGTTAGAGACTTCCATTTCGCCCCAACTGAAACTCAAACCCCTTCTCAAGCCGGAAAAAGAAAAAGTTATGCGTATGGGAAAAGCCTTTTTGAATCTTTTTGACAATCAGGAATCGAATGAAGCCGGCTTTAATGGGGGGCAGTGGAACAACCAAAATGAAAATGATAACAATCCATGTGAGAAACAAACCGTTGCAGATGAGTTGCAAAGTCTCCTTTCCCAAAATTACACAGAAACTGATGATATGTATAGCAAGAATCTCTTACCTGTTGAAACAGGGGGGTACCTCCAGAGCTCCCTATTGCGCTCGGATGAGGACTGCATCCAGAAATATGGGAAGCACGAGGATTGAACAATGGAAGGGAGGCGTAGCCGTTGAGTTTACTGGAAAACATTCCGGGGTTTATTCTAGTAGACCTGAAAACAGCGCTTGAAAAAAAGGAGGAGCCTTTACTAAACCTTTTACTGTCTTCTCTGGAAGAAGTAAAATTTAGAGAAAGAAACATTTTAGAAAATATTACTAATCTGGTATGGGTGATGGATAAAAACGGGGTAATTACTTATGTGAACAATGCCTGTAAGCAGTTCTGGGGAGAAAATGCCAAATTAGAAGGAAAAAATATCAGGGAACTGCTTGACGAACATAGAGCACAAAAAATTATAGAAATAAAAAACCATGTTTTACAAACTGGAGAGAAAACCAAAGTAGAGCTGGATTTTAAATCTCTAGAAGATGACGTTATATGGATGAGTATTGCTATTTCACCTGTTTTAGATAGAGACCAAAAGGTCATAGAAACAATTTTTACTGCAAATGATATTACGGAGCGCATACAAAACGAAGAAAAATTAAAACATGTCAGCATGCATGATCCCTTGACCGGGCTCTATAACCGCCTCTACTTTGAAGAAGAAGTGCGGCGTCTAGACTCTGAGAGACATTATCCTATCGGGATCATATCATGTGATGTCGATGGATTAAAATTAATTAACGACTTTTTAGGCCATGAAAAGGGAGACGATGTCCTTAAGAAAACTGCCCAAATTCTCAGGAAACCTTTCCGTTCCTCCGATGTTATTTCGCGGGTAGGTGGGGACGAATTTGCCGTTATCCTTCCGTCTACTGATAACAAAACAGCAGAATCTATATGTAAACGGCTTTATGATGCTATTGAAGAGTTTAACAACTCCAGCGGAGAATTGCCTGTAAGCCTTTCTGTTGGTTGCGCCACGGGAGATGACACTTCTCAGGGTATCATGGATATCTACCGGGAAGCCGATCACAACATGTATAGTGAAAAGTTGAGAAATCGAGAGTCAGTAAAAAATACTTGTTTTAATTATTTACTGGAACTCTTAGAGAGAAAAGAACCTTTCCGCCGCGAACAAAGGGAGAGCTTTAACCGTATAGCGGTGTTGCTTGGAGAAGCTTTGGGATTGAATGGTGAGGAAATACAGAATCTTATATTGTTGCTAACTGTTTATGATATTGGAAAAGTGGTTGTAGATGATGCTATTCTATTCAAGGAAAACACTTTAAGTGAGGTAGAATGGAGCGAAATAAAGCGTCATGCTGAAGCAGGATATCGCATAGCACAATTTTCCCCCAAGCTTTCTGTTGTAGCAGAATTTATCATGCAGCATCATGAATGGTGGAATGGTGAAGGATATCCAAGAGGGCTTAAAGGAAAGAACATCCATCTTATTGCGCGAATAATAGCCCTTATTGACGCATATTTTGCTATGTTGAACCCTAAACCGTACCGCGTTTCCCTGACTCATGCTGAGGCGTTGGAAGAATTGAGAAAGAACAGCGGCAGACAGTTTGATCCAAACCTGGTAGATATTTTTGAGATTGTTCTAGAGCAGGAATATTCTCTACAGTGAGCAGAAGAAAATTAGAAAAAAAGAGAAGTATTTTTTTAGTTAGATTCCAGGGGGTGTGTTAGTGAGCGAGGTATTTATTACGGGTATAGGTCCGGTGGCACCAAATGGGATAGGCAAAGAAGACTTCTGGCAAGCACTTAAAACTGGTCGTTCAGGGATCAGGCGTATTACCCGTTTTGATAATTCAAAATATCCCGAACAAATAGGTGGAGAGATTCCAAGAGAATGGTTTGCAGAGCGGGAGCCATTTTCTGATTCCGGCAGTAGATCCTGGAGTGCACACCTGCTTGTGCAAGCTGCACGCCTGGCCCTGGAAGACGCAGAGTTAAGTAAAGATGAATTCCGCAGCTATGCACCGGGTATCTGGGCTGGTATTAGCACCAATGATGCGGAGATGGTGGAAAGAGAGCTTGATTTTTTCAGAGAGACCGCTTCCCCCAGGTCTTACCTGCTCGGCTCTTCTCCCCATGCGGCTGCCAGTGAAATAGCTGCCGAGCTTAAATGTTCTGGGAAAGTAGTTACTCTTTCTACGGGATGTTCCTCGGGTATAGTCGGCATCGCCTATGCGGCGGAAGCCATCCAAAATGGCGAAGTTACTATTGCTCTTGCTGGTGGTGGTGACGGGACACTCACACCCTTTGTGATGTCTTCTTTTTGTGAGGCGGGGATGATACCTTTATTTCCCGGTGATCATGAGGATGATCCGGAAAGTTATTGCAAGCCTTTTGATCTGAATAGGAATGGTGGAATAATGGCCGAGGGTGCTGGGATGGTAGTCTTGGCAAGTTCTGAAATACGAAGTAAACGTTATGTTGGGGATGGAGTTACTCTCTGTGGATGGGGTATTTCTAATGCTTTTTCCTACAAAGAAACAAAAAAAGCTTTTGTAACCTCTATGAAAGAGGCCTTAAAAAAGGCAAATCTAATTCCTGAAATGATTGATCATATTTCTGCCCATGCCCCTGGGCTAAAGCTTTTAGATGCGGAAGAAACCCGGGCCATAAAAGAATTATTTGGAAATCATGCTTATAATATCCCTGTTACTTCCATCAAGTCGATGATCGGAAATCCCTTGGCAGGGGCAGGTCCTTTACAGTTAATCGCTACCGTTCAGGCTATCAAACATAAATTTATTCCTCCTACTACTAATTACCAAAATCCTGATCCAAAATGCGATCTTGATTGTGTTCCAAATGAAGGACGTAACTGCAGGGTCCGAAAAGCATTGATCAACTCTTTTGGTATCGGGGGAAGCGTAGTCTCCATTGTAATAAGCGAGGTTATATAATGGTGAGAGTGCTATGAGCGAATCTCTGATTATAAAATTATTATTGGGTTTAACTGCAGCAGCTCACGTTGCAGTGGGTGTACTTTTGTATATTAAGGCATCTCGTGTTCTCCAAGGAAAGTTGGCGCTTGGTCTGACCTTAACTGCCGGTTTA
>CAZMLU010000035.1:0-17250 GCA_964567295.1 uncultured Desulfovibrionaceae bacterium | reverse complement strand
GTGAGCCATTAGCTCAGTTGGAAGAGCACCTGACTTTTAATCAGGGTGTCCCAGGTTCGAGCCCTGGATGGCTCACCATTTTATGCGAGAGTGGCGGAACGGCAGACGCGCTAGGTTCAGGACCTAGTGCCCGCAAGGGTGTGGGGGTTCAAATCCCCCCTCTCGCACCATTTTATAAAGCCCGTTTAGGGCTTTTTTTGTTGCTAAAGAAAAGAGGCTCCTTTATACTTTCTTTTCCCGTGGGGTAAAGTGATATTTGCAGGAGTTTATGGTGAGCTTCACGAATTATATTTTATAGAATAATGCCCTGAAAGGATTTGAAATAACATTGAGCATGATTAGAGATGAAAGCCTTGCCCAAGAAGGCCTGGAAAAGATTCGCTGGGTGAAAGAACACATGCCTGTTTTGAAAGAGCTGGAATTTAGCTTAGGAAAAAGCAAGCCTTTCAAAGGTATTAACCTTGCCATCTGTTTGCACCTGGAGGCAAAAACAGCTTATATGTCCCTTGTTTTGAAGGAAGCAGGGGCCAACGTGGTAATTACAGGGAGCAATCCCCTTTCAACTCAAGATGCTATAGCAGCAGGCCTCGCAAATCAGGGAGTTGAAGTATATGCCTGGCATGGCGCAACGGATGAAGAATATAAAGAACACTTATATAAAACAGCGTCTTCTACACCAAGGCTTGTCATAGATGATGGAGGAGACATGGTATCCCTACTGCACAAAAGTTTTTCAGAGCTCCTTCCCCGTGTAATCGGTGGGGCCGAGGAGACAACGACCGGCCTGATCAGGGTTCGTGCTATGGAAAAAGCTAATGCCCTGGGCTTTCCTGTAATGGCAGTAAACGATGCCCTTTGTAAATATCTATTTGACAACCGTTACGGGACGGGGCAGTCTGTCATGGACGGAATAATGCGTTCCACAAACTTAATCATCGCGGGTAAAAGAGTGGTGGTGATCGGATACGGGTGGTGCGGAAAAGGAGTTGCCATGAGAGCAAACGGACTGGGGGCCAAGATAATCGTCAGTGAAGTAGACGAGATCAAAGCCCTGGAAGCACACATGGATGGTTTTGAAGTAATGCCGTTAATTGATGCTGCTAAAGAAGGCGATATTTTTGTTACCGTCACCGGCTGCAACAAAGTGCTGACAGAAGAGCACTTTAAGGTTATGAAAGATCAGGCTATTCTTTCCAACGCCGGCCACTTTGATATTGAGATCGATAAAGAATCTCTTTCTGCTCTTGCTGAGGCCCCCCCAAAAAGGGTTAGAAAAGATGTGGATGCATATATTCTACCCCGAGGTCGCAGGATTTACCTTTTAGGAGAAGGAAGGCTTGTCAATCTGGCTGCTGCTGACGGTCATCCTGCGGAGATCATGGATATGTCTTTTGCTTTACAAGTTTTGGCCCTTAAGTATTTAATGGACCAAGAAGGACGTTTAGATAACAAAGTGCTCTCCATCCCGCCTGAAGTAGATAGCGAGGTAGCTTCTTTGAAACTAAAAGGTCTTGGTATAAAGATCGATTCGTTGAACGAACATCAACAGAGATACCTGGAAAGCTGGGAATTAGATTGATATAATTGGAGGATTGAAATGGAAGTAGAAATGGCTGTAATAGGTGGAACGGGATTTTATCATCCCAAGGTAATGGATGATGTCGAAGAAAAAATTATCGATACAAAATATGGTGAAGCGGTGGTTCAGTTAGGGAGTTACGAGGGTGAGAAAATCGCTTTCCTGGCAAGACATGGTAGACGCCACGGCATCCCTCCGCATAAAATAAATTACCGGGCCAATATTTCCGCCCTGCAAGAGCTGGGGGTAAAAAGAGTATTTGCTACAACAGCAGTGGGTTCCCTGAGAAAAGATATTTTACCGGGAGCAATGGTAATTATCGACCAATTTATAGATTTTACTAAAATTCGCCAAAATACTTTCTATGACGGTGAAGACGGAAACGTTGTTCATACGGACCTAACTGAACCTTACTGCCAGCAGCTCCGTGAACAACTCAAGCTTGCCATGAAGAAAAAAGACGTTCCTTTTGTGGACAGAGGGACCTACATCTGTACTGAAGGGCCGCGCTATGAGACACCGGCAGAGATAAAAACCTTTGCCATGTGGGGTGCTGATGTTGTAGGAATGACAACTGTACCAGAGGCAACTCTGGCGCGCGAAGCGGGCCTTTGTTATGCAAACCTTTCACTGGTTACCAACCTTGCAGCCGGGCTTTCTGCTGATCATCTAACCCATCAAGAGATAGTGGAAATAATGAAGGAGAACATAAATATCATAAGGGAACTTTTTATGGAAACCCTATCTTCTATACCTGCAGAGAGGAACTGCCTTTGTTGGTATAAAGAAAAGTATGATTTGGGAGAATAAGCACGAAGAAAGAGGGGATATTTTCTTGGATAATATTCAACCTATTTCCTGGGAAGGCAAAAGTCTTAAACTGCTTGACCAAAGAATTCTTCCTGAAAGGGAAGAATACGTAAGCTGTAATAGTGTTGAAGAAGTAGCTCTGGCTATCCGTCAGATGGTAGTAAGAGGTGCTCCTGCCATAGGTGTCACTGCTGCATATGGAATGGTATTGGCCGCAAAAGCCACGGTGGAAAAATTACGCGTGGAACAAAATTTTGAAGTATCTTACTCCAAAATGCACGCAGATTTACATAAAGCAGGCGAGTTCTTGAAAAATTCCCGCCCTACTGCAGTCAACCTTTCCTGGGCCGTAGAGAAAATGATGGGAAGAGTTGATGATGGAGGGGTTATGCACCCGAAAGAAATATTTATTTCGCTTGAGGAAGCGGCAGGAAACATGCTTCAGGAAGATATTTTTATAAATAAAAAAATAGGTGATTTTGGAGCACAACTGCTTCCACAAAAAGGCGTAGTTTTAACACACTGCAATGCTGGCGCCTTAGCTACCGCAGGTTATGGGACAGCATTAGGAGTGATCAGAAGTGCTGTTTCCAGTGGTAAATCTATACACGTATTTGCTGATGAAACACGGCCCTTTTTTCAAGGCTCTCGTCTTACGGCGTGGGAACTACAAAAAGATGATATTCCTGTAACTATAATAGTTGATAGCGGAGCAGGTTTTTTCTTGCGAAATGGTCTTATAAATTGCGTAGTGGTTGGTGCTGACCGGGTTGCTGCTAACGGAGATGTCGCCAATAAAATTGGAACTTACCCCCTGGCAGTTCTCTGCAGGGAAAACAACGTCCCATTTTACGTGGCAGTTCCTACTTCTACTTTCGATTTTTCTAAGCAAACAGGCGATGAAATAGAGGTAGAAGAAAGAGCGGCAGATGAAATCACGGCCTGGAAGCAAATCCCTATTGCTCCTGTTGGTGTAACAGCCAGAAATCCTGCCTTTGATATCACTCCCGCGCACCTTGTGAGCGCTCTTATAACAGAGTACGGATTAGTGACTGCACCTGATAAAGAGAAACTGAACAAGCTTGTTCAGGAAAAGAGGGTAGGCTAATTGAATATCATAGCAAAAACCAAAGAAACTATAGTGAAATATACCCAATCTATTTACCGTGAAGGTTTGATTTTCGAAAGCTGGGGCAATTTAAGCTGCAGGAGTGATGATAATAAAGTAGTAATAACCCCTAGCGCCATACATTATGATAACCTTCAATTTACTGATATGATTGTGGTAGATTTGGCAACCGGGGAGAAATGGGAAGGCAAATGGAATCCTTCTTCTGAACTTCCGCTCCATTTGGCTCTTTACAATTCCAGGGAAGATATAAAGGCTATCGTGCATACACACAGCATTTTTTCTAGCGCATTTGCGGTGGCCAGGAAAGAGATACCGGTGGCTCTGGAAGAACTGGCCCAGGTGGCGGGAGGAAGTATTCCTGTAGCAAAATATGCTCCTCCAGGGAGCGATGAACTGGCCCGTAATGCCGCAAAAACCCTGGGAATGCATTCCTTTGGTGTTATTCTGGCTAACCATGGCCTGGTAACCGTTGGCACTGATATGGAGAGTGCAGTGCAAAGATGTCGGGTTATCGAAAGAAATGCCCAGGTGCTGCTCTGGTCTAATCTATTGGGTGCCCCCGGCCTTCTAGAAGAGCGGGATATTAAAGAGCTGAGAAAAAAGTTCATAAATTATTACGGGCAACATGAGTAGCTATTTTTTTAAAAATAGGTATTATTAAATCCAAGGCATAAATGATTGCATTTATAGTTATAGGGGTATATTATGGTTACACAGCAACACTTGGTAGTGGAGGGATCTAATTGAATGTATTATTAACCAACGACGATGGGATACACGCCGAAGGAATTCAAATACTGGCGGAAACATTACTCCAAAATGAAAGATTAAAACTTTTTATCGTAGCGCCAGACCACGAACGCAGCGCCACAGGACACGCTATTACAATGCACCGTCCTTTAAGGGCGGAAGAAACCAGGTTTTTCCATAACTCCAGTTTGAAAGGTTGGTCGGTAAACGGAACTCCTGCAGACTGTGTAAAGTTAGCTGTAGAATACCTTCTTCCGGAAAAACCGGACCTGGTCGTCTCTGGGATTAATCGGGGAGCCAACCTGGGAACTGATGTCCTTTACTCCGGAACTGTATCTGCTGCAATTGAGGGTGTGATTTTAGGTGTCCCGAGTCTGGCGGTTTCCCTCACTGCAAGAGAAAAACCTGATTTTCGTTTTTCAGCTAATTTTATCTTAAGAATGATAGGAAAAATCTGTAATAATAGCCATCTCCCGCAGGACACTTTACTAAATATAAATATTCCCGGAAAAACTCGCAGTGAAATCAGAGGCGTTGCAGTTACCCGACTGGGAGTGCGTGTATACAACAATGCATTTCAAAAAAGAGTAGATCCAAGGGGAAATAGTTATTACTGGCTGGCAGGGGAACTGTTAGACGATCTGGACCCTGAAAAAGAAGCAGATACAGACGTGTTTGCTATTCAAAACTCCCAAATTTCCATTACCCCAATTCAATTTAACTTGACTAATTTTGAACTGATGGACAGGCTTAAGGAGATTGACTGGGGAATCTAGATCCCTAAAAAGGAATGGAATGAATATGGAATTGGAAAGATTGGATAAAAACCGGTATTTGATTCCCCGCAGCGGAGAGATGAAGGTAGATGCAGTTCTTTACCTGAATGATTATTTATATGACCAGTTTCAGGATAGGACCTCCCTTCAACAATTGTCCGACGCAGCTTCTCTGCCTGGCATTTATGGGCCTGTTGTAGGGATGCCGGATATCCACGCCGGTTATGGCCTGCCCATTGGCGGGGTTATGGCAATGGACGCCGAAAAGGGGCTCATTTCTGCAGGTGCAGTGGGAATGGACATAAACTGTGGAGTAAGACTCCTTCGCACTGAACTGGAAGCGAGAGAGCTTAAAGAAAGTCATCTGCGGCATTTGATGAAAGAGATTGTCGCTCGTGTACCCACAGGGATAGGGAAAGTAAGTAAACACCAGCTGCAACTTCAGGCCCATTTCGATAATATTATCGAAATGGGCCTGGTGTATCTCCAAGAGTTAGGTTATGCTCGCGATGAAGACCCTTTATTTGTAGAAGAGAGGGGAAGCTTTTCTGGCGCGCGGTTGGGAAAAGTGAGCCGTAAAGCCTATAAGCGTGGCAACCAGCTTTCCACCATCGGTGGGGGGAATCATTTTATCGAACTGGGAGAAGTGGATCAAATTTACGATGAGGAAACGGCTGCGCTTTTTGGGCTGCGCAAAGGAATGCTAAGCATTCTTATTCACACAGGCAGCAGAGGGTTCGGACATCAGATCTGTGTTGATTATTCCTCCATTATGGCTCGCGCTGCTGGCCGTTACGGAATTAAGATGCCCTCAAAAGGACTGGCGGCAGTTCCCATTTCTTCTGTTGAAGGAAACGATTATTTTGCGGCAATGTCTGCGGCAGTAAACTTTGCCTTTGCCAACAGGCAGTTGATTACATATGATATTAGAAATGCTTTTAGTGCTGTCTTTGGGTGCACGGATCGGGAGCTGGACCTGGGGATAGTATATGATCTGGCTCACAATATTGCCAAATTTGAAAAAGTGGGGGATAAACGCCTTCTTATACACCGTAAGGGAGCAACACGGGCTCTGCCTCCGGGACATGAAAATAATCCTGCACCATATATGAAAAGCGGTCACCCTGTTATTATCCCTGGAAGTATGGCAACCCCTTCATATGTTGTGACAGCTAATCGTGGTGCAGTGGATACCTTTTATTCCGCAAATCATGGCGCAGGCAGAGTGATGTCAAGGCGGGAAGCCCGTTCCTCAATTACCGCCGAAATGTTAAGGAAACAGTTGGGGAGGGTTTCCTTTCACGGTAGTCAACTAAAAAAGATTACCGACGAGGCACCGCAGGCTTATAAAAATATCAATGATGTACTGGGTTCTTTGGCAGAAATAGGTATTGTTAATAAGGTAGCCCGGTTGTCTCCATTGGCTGTTATTAAGGGTGAAGAATAGGGAGACAGTCCAGCCATAGACTACCAAAACTCCCTAAAGACGGGTTTTTGACTCTTGACCAATCTTGACTTTTTGTTTAGAAATTGTTATAATTAATAATTGTACTGGGAAGTAAGTTTTCTGTTGGTATAAGGGATTACGGTAGCCCAATCGCAAACAAACAAGCTTTTGGAGGTGATAATCTATTTATGAAAGAAAAAACGAACGATAAAGTAGAGATATACGGTATAGGGAACCCGCTTATTGATGTCCTCGCACAGGTGAGCGACAGAGATATAGAAAAACTTAAACTAAATAAAGGGACAATGGAGTTGATTGATATAGAACGGGGAAACTCCATTTTGGCGTATATTAATGATCTTGAGAAAATATATGCGTGCGGTGGGTCAGCTCCCAATACTATGATAACCCTTGCTGCACTGGGAGTACAGACCGCTTTGTCGGGAATGGTCGGTGATGATGAACTAGGTGGAATTTATTGCAAACGTCTTGAAGAGCAAAATGTTATATCGGATCTGGCAACCTGCACGGTTGATACAGGAAGCTGTATTGTTCTCGTCACCCCGGATTACGAAAGAACGATGAGCACAAGACTTGGTGCCTGTCAAAGTTTCGGTCCCGAACATTTGAATCACCAGAAAATTGCTGAAGCCAGTTATTTATACTTCACTGGGTATATGTGGGATACAGAACCGCAAAAAAAAGCTTTGACTTCCGCGATTGAAACAGCGCGCAAAGCTGGCACAAAGGTGGTTTTTGATGTTGCCGATCCCTTTGCAGTAGAAAGGCATCGTCATGACTTTCTTAAACTTATAAGCAGTAGCGTTGATATTGTTTTCGCGAATTCTGAAGAAGCACGTTTACTGGTGGGAACTGATGATCCTGAAAAAGCCTCCCATGAATTGGCTAAAATATGCACAATTGCCACGGTGAAAAATTGCGCTGAGGGCTCATGTATCGCTTCTAATGAAACCAAAACTAATGTATCGGTAAACTCTTATCCTGTTGATGCCGTTGATACTACGGGAGCAGGAGATAATTACGCAGCGGGGTTTTTATATGCCCTGGTAAAAGGATATTCACTCGCTGATGCTGGGAAAATAGCTTCATATGTGGCTGCACAAATTGTTAAACAAACTGGAGCACAGTTTGGCGCGCAAGATATTCAAGAAATACTTAAAGCTATTGATTCAGGCGATTGGAGATCACTTTAGTAACCGCTAAAGACAGGGTGGCTAAATACTGCAGGTTCAGTTCAGGCCAATTGTCAAAAAATCATGATTATGGTCTTGGGATGAAGCCTAGCAAATAATAATAATCGGGAGGGAAAAGTAAACATAATGACGAAAACGAAGAAAATGGATTACAAAGTAGCTGATTTAAATCTGGCTCCATGGGGAAGAAAAGAAATTGAGATAGCGGAAAAAGAAATGCCGGGACTGATTGCAACTCGAGAAAAATATGCGGAGAAAAAACCGCTTAGAGGTGTTCGTGTTACCGGAAGCCTTCATATGACAATTCAAACCGCAGTCTTGATTGAGACTCTGGTGGAGCTTGGTGCTGATGTTCGTTGGGCAAGTTGTAATATTTTTTCTACCCAGGACCATGCTGCTTCTGCTGTTGTCGTAGGTCCGCCCGAAAAGGGTGGTACTGTCGATAATCCTCAAGGAGTGCCGGTATTTGCCTGGAAAGGAGAAACGCTTGAAGAATACTGGTGGTGCACCATGCAGGCGCTTACCTGGCCTGATGGAACCGGAACCAATCAAATAGTTGACGATGGTGGTGACGCCACTCTGTTGGTACATCGGGGTTATGAAGCCGAAAATAATCCTTCCATCCTGGATGAGCCGACTTCGAATCAAGAACTGCAAGTTGTAAATAAATTTTTGAAAGAAACACTCGCAGAAAACCCTAATTTCTGGCATTCTATGGTCCCCGGAATTAAGGGTGTTAGCGAAGAGACCACTACTGGAGTAAACAGGCTGTACCAAATGGAAAAAAGTGGTGAGCTTTTATTTCCGGCCATTAACGTTAATGACTCGGTGACTAAGGGCAAGTTTGACAATATTTACGGCTGCCGTGAAAGCCTGGTTGATGGTATAAAACGGGCTACGGATGTAATGATCGCCGGTAAAACTGCTTTTGTGGCCGGTTTCGGAGATGTAGGAAAAGGATCCGCAGAAGCATTAGACGCTTTTAAAGCACGTGTTCTGGTTTCGGAAGTTGATCCGATATGTGCCCTGCAAGCTGCAATGGCCGGATATTCAGTTGTTACCATTGAAGACGCACTTCCTTATGCCGATATCTATGTTACCGCAACAGGCAATAAAGATGTTATCAGAATCGAGCATATGGAGAAAATGAAAGACCAGGCCATAGTATGTAATATCGGCCATTTTGATAATGAAATCCAGGTAAACGAGCTGGAAAATTACCCTGGTATTAAAAAAGATACTATCAAGCCCCAGGTTGACCTTTATACTTTCCCGGATGGGCATGGTATATTCTTGTTAGCTGAAGGGCGCCTGGTAAACTTGGGTTGTGCAACCGGTCATCCGAGTTTCGTTATGTCCAACAGCTTTACCAACCAGGTGCTGGCTCAATTGGATTTTGCGGAAAACAAGCGGGAACGTTCAGTTTACCGGCTTCCTAAAGAACTTGATGAAGAAGTGGCCTGGCTGCATCTTGAGAAAATTGGAGCAAAGTTGACCAAGCTTGGTAACGAACAGGCTGAGTATATTGGTCATGAACCCGGTGGACCTTTCAAACCGGCCCATTATCGTTACTAGTTTAAAGGGTGAATAATTATTTAGCACGGGCTAGGTAAGTAATTAGCCGGAGGCAAGTTTTGCCTCCGGCTAATTACTTACATTTTCTGAAATTGGAAGGTAGTATTTAACCCCTGTTTACTGTTACTGTCTTAACCTCTCAGCGCTTTTGGCTGCCTCGTAATATATTTTCTCCTCATCCAGGGTTAGGAAACTGCCTTTTTCAACCAGGATTTTTCCATCTACAATTACCGCTTCCACATCATTGGAAGAAGCAGAATATACTATATTCGCTATGGGGCTGGCATGAGGTTGGAGATGGGGTTTTTTAAAATCAAGAAGAGCGATATCTGCCTTGGCTCCTTCCCTTAATACTCCGATATTATCTATATTAAGCGCTCTTGCTCCCCCCCTGGTGGCCATTCCTAAAGCTTCTTCAGCGCAAATTAAGGTAGGGTTTTCGTGATAACCTTTTTGCAAAATGCTGGAAAGACGTATTTCTTCAAACATATCCAGGTTGTTATTGCTTGCCGGCCCATCGGTTCCCAGGCCTAACCTGGCTTTTTTATCCATCATCTTTGTTAAAGGAGCAATTCCACTGCCTAATTTAAGGTTACTCCCGGGATTATGAGAAATTCCAACCTTCTGATTGACCAGTATATCTATATCTTCATCGGTAACATGTACACAGTGTGCCGCCAGTACAGGCCGTTCAAAGAGCCCTATCTCTTGCATTAAGCCTACGGGTGTTTTTTGATGTTTTTCCAAGGATTCTTTCATTTCCTGCCTAGATTCGGCAAGATGTATATGGAAGAAAGCGTTATCGAACTGTTCCGTTTCTTTTAATACTTTTTTAAAATAATCTGGTGGACATGTATAAGGTGCATGAGGTCCAAATATAGCTTTTATTCTACCATTTCCTTCGTTGCCCCAGTTACTAACAAAATCTTTGGCGCCCTGCAAGGTCTTGTATGCTAAAAGGCTGTTTATACCAACTATCCCGTGGGAAAGTACTGCCCTGATGCCACCGTCAAGGCAGGCACGGGCCACTTCATCCATATAGTAGTACATATCAACAAAAGTAGTGGTTCCGCCTCTTAACATTTCTAAAAGTGAAAGTGAAGTGCCCCAAAACACATCTTCCCCGGTCAATTTTGCTTCAGCAGGAAATATCTTTTTTTCCAGCCACTCTTTTAAAGGTAAGTCGTCAGCATAGCTGCGAAACAAACTCATGGCTGCATGGTTATGTAAATTGATTAAACCAGGTATTAAGACTTTTCCTTCGCCCTCAATAATAGTATCAACAGTATCATTTTCTGCCACATTTGTTTTCTCCCGGCTAATAGTTTTAATAATATCATTTTCTATTAAGAGATCTCCCGGGCTGATAACCTCATCATAGTCATTCATGGTAATAATGGTGGCGCCTTTGATTAAGATCCTGGAAGTCACAAATATCCCCCTTTTGCACAGATTCATTAGTTATTAAACATCTTTCAACATGAATTTAGAAAATCCTCTCAGGAAATGTGTGTAAAAAAGGTTTTTATAACACTATAGCGAACAAGAATATGAAAAATATAAGAAATAAGTTCCAGAAAATTATGCCCTTGGGCTACAAGGTGGTGACGAGTTTTGAGTTTAGAAGGTTACCTGGAATCTACATTGCTGCGCCCCGATGCAAGAATTGAAGAGATTGAAAAACTCTGCAGCGAGGCACGCCAGTACGATTTATGTGGTATATGTGTCAATCCCTATTATATTGCTCTGGCCTCTACTTGTCTTCAGGGAAGCGAAGTTTATCCGGTCACCGTTATTGGGTTTCCTTTAGGGGGAGATGGAAGTAATGTTAAAGCATATGCTGCAGAGAGGGCAGTAAAAAACGGTGCCCGGGAAATTGATATGGTTATAAACATCGGGGCTCTGAAAGATGGCCACAAGAAGGAAATTACTGATGAAATATCCCTGGTAGTAAACACAGGGGTAACGGTAAAAGTAATTATCGAGACAGGTTATCTCAGCAGCACTGAGATAGCACTGGCCTGCCAATGTGTGGTGGAAGGAGGAGCGGATTTCGTCAAAACCTCTACAGGATTTGGACCCCGCGGGACGTCTACAAATGACATCCACCTTTTACGGTCACTTCTTCCTCTTTCTGTACAGATTAAAGCTGCCGGAGGTATAAAAACAGCTGATTTTGCCAGAGAACTTATTTACGCCGGTGCGGCAAGAATCGGAACCAGCTCTGCATACGATATTATAAAAGAAGGTTGAAAAATTACAGGCCGAATGCGAAAAATATTATGTTAATAACAGAAGCCACCTTTTTTATTGATATGAGGGGTTTATAGAAAAAGAAATCGTTAACCTGTTCGCCATAATAATCCACATTATCCACAGGGTTGTCCACAGCAAAGGTCCTGAGTAAGATATATTTATGCTATTCTTAACAATATCCACAACGGGTTACATAATAATTTCGTAAGTCGTGAAGATGGATTTTTCTGTAAAATATGCAAACAAAGAACGCTATTACAATTTTTCGATCCTGGCAGGAAAAGGGAGGGAAGGTATAGAAGTATATACTTGAAAAGAAACTATATTATATTTTTGAAGGAGGATTTATCTTGCAGCAAACCCAGGCAGCATTTTCAGGTACAAAGGACTACATTGCCTCAGAAGACCTGCAGAACAGTGTAAACATTGCTATAGCATTGGGAAGGCCCTTACTTATTAAAGGAGAACCGGGAACGGGAAAAACCATGCTGGCCCGGAGTATAGCAGAGCAGTTGGAAAAGGAAATATTAATTTGGAACATCAAGTCCACCACAAAAGCTAAGGATGGCCTTTATATCTACGACACCGTACAAAGACTTTATGATAGCCAGTTCGGAGACCATGATGTTTCCGATATAAGGCATTATATAAAATTGGGAAAACTTGGCGAATCCTTTATCTCCCAGGAGCAGGTTGTGCTATTAATTGACGAAGTTGACAAGGCAGACATTGAGTTCCCCAACGATCTTCTCTGGGAGCTTGATATTATGAGTTTCGATATTCCGGAGACAAACGAAACCATCGAAGCCACTCACAGGCCCATAGTCATTATAACCAGTAACGCAGAAAAGGAATTGCCGGATGCTTTTTTAAGAAGATGCGTATTCCATTATATACCTTTTCCTGATGAAGAAATGATGGAGACCATTATTCACGCTCACTTCCCTGATTTGCACAAAAAAATACTGGAAGAAGCAATGAAGGCATTCTACTGGGTACGCAGTATTAACGGATTGCAAAAGAAACCCAGCACCAGTGAACTCCTGGACTGGGTTCAGGCTTTAACAGTCGGCGGAATCAGCCCTGATGCCATAGTGAAGGAACTTCCTTTCCTGGGGGTACTGATCAAAAAAGACCGTGATTTTAACGCAGTTTTACAGAGACTGCACAACCAGGGTTCCCAGAGAAAAGCTCCTGGGATACTACGTAGCTGGTAAAGGGGAGTTCTATGTTTGTTAACTTTTTTTATCTGTTGAGGGGCTATGGTGTCCCAGTTTCTATCACTGAGTGGATGACCCTGATGGAGGCTTTAAGTCGAGGAATGGCTTATTCCAGCCTTTCAGGGTTTTATCACTTGGCCAGAGCCATACTGGTTAAAAGCGAAACATATTACGACAAGTATGACCTGGCCTTCCAGCATTATTTTGATGGTATCGAGTCTTCAGATGAACTTACGGAGCGTGTGATGAAATGGCTGGAAAATGCACTGCCACCTCTGCACATTTCTCCTGAAGAACGTAAGCAGTTTCAGGATTGGGACCTGGAAGAACTTCGCAAACGTTTGGAAGAAAGAATGAAAGAACAAGACGGTGAGCACCATGGCGGAAGTAAGTGGATAGGGACAGGAGGCAGGTCACCTTTTGGCCATTCCGGGCATCATCCTGCAGGGGTTCGCATCGGTGGTGAATCGGTCAATAAATCTGCAGTTAAAGTTGCCGGAGAGCGTAAATTTAAAGGTTTTCGTACCGACGAAACTATAGGAGTGCGGCAGTTTGAAGTAGCTTTGCGCAAGCTGCGGCAGTTAACCAGTAAGGACGAAAGTCCCAAAGAAGAGCTAAATATTGAAGAAACCATTCAAGCGACCGCTGATAAAGGGGGTTTGCTGGAGCTTATTTGGGACCGGGGACGTAAGAATGATGTAAAAGTGGCTTTGATGATGGATTCCGGCGGTTCTATGCTTCCGTATATGCGTATCTGCAGCCAACTTTTTACCGCGATTAACAAGGCAACTCACTTTAGGGATTTGCGCTTTTATTATTTTCACAACTGTATTTATGAAAATATTTTCCTGGATCCTTCTTGTAGTCCGCGAAATTCTATTAAAACTGAGCATTTGTTACACCAGCTAGACCCTGAATATAAGGTTATTATTGTCGGAGACGCCAGTATGGCTCCCAGTGAACTTACCATGGTCGGAGGAGCTATTGACTGGTCTATCAGTAACAACGAGCCTGGCATTTACTGGCTGCAGCGAATTGCTTCTCACTTTGATCACTCTATCTGGTTAAATCCTATTCCTTCTAATTTCTGGAGCCGTACAATAGGCTCTTATAGCATATCTTTGATTCGGGATATATTTCCTATGTATGAACTCACCCTGGAGGGCCTGGATCTGGGAATTAAAAAACTAAAAGTAAAGAGATAAAAGCGAAACATTTGCCGCTATATAATACCTAAAATATATTTTATAAGTATTTAAATGCTAAGAGGCATGCAAATCACAAAGTGGTGGAGGTGTTAGGGTCGTGGTTTTGAATAATCAAGGAGCAGGTTCCCCTAAATTGCCGGAGATATTAACTGAAAAAGAACAGGAAGATCTTCTTTCTATTCCCAATCCAAAGGCCCCGACGGGTATTCGTAACCTTTGTATGTTAAGAACAATGCTGGAAGCGGGCCTTCGGCTCTCAGAATTAACCGACCTGAAAAAGGATAGCATTGATCTGGAGAGCGGAGAGTTAAGGGTTATAGGAGAAAAAGAAAACAAGAAACGCACTCTTTGGGTCAGCAAGGAGAATCTTGAACTTTTTAAAAAATGGTTGAAGGTCAGGCCAAATAGCAAGTATTTCTTTTGTACTTTAAAAGGTGGAAAGCTTGACAACCGTTATGTCAGGGAAATGGTAAAAAGACTGGCCAGAAAGGCCAATATCAAGAAAAACATTTTTCCTCATACCCTGAGGCATACTTTCGCTGCTGAGCTATATAGGAAAACCAAAAATATCCGCTTGGTACAAAAGGCTTTAGGGCACTCCAGCCTTTCGACTACCATGATTTATACCTATCTTGATCATGAAGAAATTGATGACGAATTGCGATTTTTTCGTTGGGGAGAGGCAGCCGCATAGCCAGCTGCCAGAGGCAGATAGACCCGAATCATCATCCACATCCCCCGAAGAACCTCCTAAAAAAGTAACTGCAAAGGGAAAGAAGGGAAACCTACCCATGCATGCTATTAAATGTCGCTGCGGTTATATCCTTAACAGGCAATTAGATCAATGTCCCGGATGTGGTGAAAGCGTAGAAGCACTGCTAGAAAAAATAAAACAGGACTTTTACCGGGTAAACTTTGGTCCCCCTGAACAATGATTAAACCTATCCAGGAATTATCTGTAGGAGATTTTGGGCCAGCACTTTTTCAAGCTCCTCACCTTTAAAAATGCGCTCTACCTTGGCACGTTCATGCACAGGTTTACTAAAGGGAAAGTCACTTCCGAAAAGTATCCTTTCCACCCCATATGCTTCCGCAAAATCTTCAACTTCCCTGGTAGCGGCCAAGGCTGTATCCACGTAAACAGCAGGATTTTCAAATAGTCCTGCTCTTTTTAGGTTTTGGTAACCACCGTTTAAACCGCCGAAATGGGGGATAATAACCGGGGTTTTACCGTTAATACGTTTAACGAAATTTAACGTGTGATGGAACTCCTCTTCCAGGGTAACAGGCATCTTAAAAGAACAAATATACTCGATGAATTCCTGGCATTTTGGCGAACCATAGTTGTAGTTAGGCTCGTTGGAGTGCCTGTGCCACTTAATTCCTTTGAACCCTTGCGCGGGAAGTATAAAATCATTCCAAACAAACCAGAAAGGCATGACATTGTCTGCACTCAACGACTGTAGGTACTGATGCACATTCTTCCTGGATTCGCGGTAGAGATCACTGTCCTCAAAATTGCTGTCAAAACGGTCATAAATTTCCTCCACCGGGGAAAAAACCACCCCACCGTCAATATTACCCTCTTGCCAGAGAGCACTGATTTGCTCAAAAGGAAGAGTCAACCCACAATGAATATGGGCGTCAAGGACAAGCACTTTTATCAACTCCTTTTGCAACCTGGATTTAAGCAACCGGACGTGTATATCATAAAACAAGTAAACGGTTCTTGTCTACGTTGAAATATTCGGCTGCAACTGTTAGAATTAAATAAAGTTAACATTTTTACTATTTGCTTGGCCAATTTTTAAAAGGAGGCCCATAAAAATGCAAAAAGTGGTTTCCGGGGTTACAGTGGAGCTGGTTCAAGGTGATATAACCGCACAAAAGGATATCGGTGCCGTTGTAAACGCCGCTAATTCTCAACTCAGGCCGGGTGGCGGTGTGGCCGGCGCTATCCACCGCGCGGCAGGGCCGGAGCTGGAAGAAGAGGGTGTGCCCCTGGCTCCGATTAAACCGGGGGAGGCGGTAATTACTAAAGGTTATAACCTGCCTAACTCCCATGTCATACACTGCCTGGGACCGGTTTTCGGAGCTGATAAACCGGAAGATAAGCTGCTCGCCGACTGCTATAAAAACGCCTTAGCTTTGGCTGAGGAACACAACCTGCAATCAATTGCATTTCCCGCTATATCCACCGGTGCTTTCGGTTATCCCATAGAAGAAGCGGCAGAAATTGCTTTAAAAACCGTCGTGGAAAAGGTTAAGACGCTCCAGAATGTAAATTTGGTTCGTTTTGTCCTGTTTAGCGAAAAGGATTTGAAGGTTCACGAAAAGGTGCTTTCACACCTCTAGCATCCTGCCCGCCGGGGCTATTTCAAAAATAGAAAACAAAACCGGAATTAACATAAAAGAGGTGATGAAGTGCTCAATCTTCAGGAAACAGCGCAAAAAGCTTCCCAATGGGTTAGGGAAACAGGTGCCTTGCAATTAAAAATGTTCGGGGAAAAAGATCTTCGCGTAGATTCTAAGTCAACCGGCTATGAACTGCTCACCGAAGTAGATGAACTCTCCGAAAAATATTTACTCGAGGCCATAAGGGAGGCTTACCCCGAACACGCTATTTTAGCGGAAGAGTCCGGGGCGACCCGGCAAGAATCAGATTATCTCTGGGTTGTGGACCCCCTGGACGGGACGACTAACTACGCCCGGGGCATACCAATATTTGCCATATCGGTTGCCCTGCGTCACAAGGGAGAAACGGTGCTCGGCCTGGTATATAATCCGCTCCTTGACGAGATGTTCAGTGCTGTTAAAGGAAACGGTGCTTATCTTAACGGTAGTAGCATTCAAGTATCGACAAGGGACACTCTTCGGGATGCAGTGCTGGCCACCGGCTTCCCTTACGATAAAGCTACCCACCCGGATAATAATGCCAAGTACATCGCTCATTTTGTGCCGAGGGTAAGGGGTTTGCGCAGAATGGGCGCAGCAGCCTATGATTTGGCCTGCGTGGCAGCAGGCAGGCTTGACGGTTATTGGGAAATCAACCTGGGGCCCTGGGATGTTGAAGCAGGCAACCTGCTAGTCACGGAAGCAGGGGGTGAGATTATTTTATTACCGGAGAGAAGGCAAGTTTCTCTAATAGCAGGCAACAAGATAATTTGCAGCGAAATCTTTGAAGAAATTAAGAAAGTGGATTCTACTTGAAGTTATATGTTGAAGTTTGATAATGAAAAGGATTTTTAATAAAGTTGTTGAATATAAAGGATATAATCAAACA
>CAZMLU010000034.1:0-17329 GCA_964567295.1 uncultured Desulfovibrionaceae bacterium | reverse complement strand
TCTTTTCCGATACTTTCTACTTCCAGAACAGCCTCTCCAATTTGTAGAACTGTTCCTATTGCTATTTTTTCTTCTTCCATTCCATCTACCAGCAGGTTTTCCGCAAAGCTTCCCGGCTCAGGGTTCATGCCCAGGCTGTTTTTGACGGACGTGAGATATTGGCTTAATAATATACTTACCTCTTTATCCCCCCTACCTGCATGGGCATCACCTACCAACCCATAAGCATTTTTCAGGTGGCCTTCTTGCACGGTTTTTTTGGGGACACCTCGCTTATCAGATAAACAAACAGCCTTAATATATGCTTGAGACATCTGGTTTTCACTTCCTTAAAAAAATGGTTTAATATAAGCTGTTATTTTACGCATAGTTTTTCTATCGAGAAATATATTAAACATATGTCAATTATTATTCTATACCATTAATTGCACATATGTCAATTATATTAAAAAGCTTTGTGCCTTTTCGCCTTGGAAAATATGCATATCCAAGTTCTATACACCCAGGTGTTCATAAAGAAAAGGATTTATTACCTCTATATAGGTTCCTTTCATCCCTAACGACCGTGATTCTATCACGCCGGCACTTTCAAGCTTGCGTAGAGCATTGACGATTACTGAGCGGGTAATGCCCATTTGGTCAGCAATTTTACTGGCAACCAACAGGCCCTTTTCGCCTTGCAGTTCTTTAAAAATCTGTTCGATTGCCTCATACTCAGAATAAGAAAGAGTACTTATAGCCAACTTGATAATTTCCTGTTGGCGCACTTCCTCTTTTGATTTTTCCACTTTAAAACGCAATATCTCCATACCTACAACCGTTGCCCCTGTCTCGGAAAGAACCAGATCTTCAGGCTCAAAAACCTCATCAAACCGGGCCAACAATAAGGTGCCCAAGCGCTCCCCACCACCAAGAATTGGTATGACTGTAACTAATTTACCTGTAAACATACATTCCGTTCCCTCTAAAAAAGCACACCTGTGACTTTTCTGTTTTAAATTATCTCGTAATTCATTATCTCGCAAAAGAAACTGGTTATACTTTTCAGGGAAAAACTCTTTATTAAGAACCTGGTCAATCATGATTTCACACTCGTATTCATCAACAAAAGCATATCCCAAAATACCACCTTCAGTGTCCACTATATATACGTTAGCCTTAATAATATCTTTGAGTGCTCTGGCAATCTCTGCATAATCAACGTATTTGCCTTCACCTTGTTGAAGAATTTTATTAATAAGACGTGTCTTTTCCAGCATTGGGGAAGCTATCATATTTCCGCTCCTTCTTTCTTTTTAAATCATCAAGCATTTTTTAACTCTTCCTTATGTCTTCTCTTTAAAACGCTCTCTGTAATCAAATATAGCCCGGTGCAGTGCTCCTGCCCCGAGATTAGAACAATGAACTTTTGGATCTGGAAGTCCACCCAGCGCCTCAAGAACATCAAGATCCTTTATTTTTAAAGCCTCGTCGAGGCTCTTACCCTTAGCCAATTCCGTCAACACGCTACTGGTAGCTATGGCTGCCGGACAGCCATAGATTTGGAACTTAATATCAGAGATACGCTCATCTTCCACTTTGATATTTATACACAGATAATCCCCGCAGGAAGGATCGCCAATGGCTCCTACACCGTCAGCATCAGGTATATTGCCTACATTGCGAGGATTTGAAAAATGTTCGAGTACTTTCTCAGCATACATATAACCACCCTCACAAAAATAATTTGCTTTGTTCAATCAACCTTTTCATTTTTTAAAGATTTACCGCCATCTACTTCCCCCGCCCTGCCTGAAACCAAAATGAGAGGAAACAGTGGGCTCTGAGAGGAGTTTTAACTTGCCTTCTTGGTACAAAGCCATGGTTTTTTCTACTGTATCTTGTATTTCTGTATAAACATTTATATTTGCAGCATTGAAAACGGAAATAGCCTTTGGTCCAATGTTTCCGACCAGAACTACCTCTACTCCTTTATTCCCTAACAACTGCGCCGCCTGAACGCCTGCGCCACCACCTGCATCAAGAGCGGGATTAATAATAGACTCAAATTGCTCACTATTAGGATCAATTAAAACAAAATAAGCGCAACGCCCGAAACGTTGGTCCACCGTGGAATCAACTTCTGATCCTTGAGAACAGACTGCAATAGTCAATTTTTCAGCTCCTTTCTTTTAAGTATTGCACCTTTTTTAATTATTATCTAGTTTCATTAATTATGTACTTTCATTCTTTTTAATAGTAAACCTTTAATGAGCATATGTCAATTACAATTTTGACCTGTTTGCACCCGTGAGAAACGTCCAGGGGTGATAAAATTCAATTTAATATGATAATGAGAATCTTTCTCTGCGTAGAGCGCTTTACCACAGAAAAACCTTGGCCATTTCATTATTTATAACAAGTCTAATAAAGATTTTTATTTATAGTTATTTTTATTTATGCCAAGATCAGTTATAATGAATTATCTAGGATTTCTCTACCTATACCTCTACCAAAGGTGGGGGGAAACGACAAATAACCCTAGTTATTATCCAATTGATAGAGGATCCCGGCCCTTAAGTATTTGGCTTGCCTGGCGGTCGGCTTAAGGTGTTTGCTCTTTCAGGGAGCGCGCCTGGCCTCCCGCAATGATTGTAGAACAACAAGATAGGAGGATTCATAATGCCCTACAGAATCTTTAATTTTAACCCGGGTCCGGCCACTCTCCCGCTGGAGGTTTTAGAAGAGGCCCGCGACGAAATGTTGAACTACCGCGATACCGGAATTTCTGTAATGGAAATGAGTCATCGATCCCCTGAATTTGAAGAAATTATAAACTCTGCCCAGTCCCTCTTTCTTGAAGTAGCGGAACTCTCTTCAGAACATCAGGTCCTTTTTTTGCAGGGCGGTGCCAGCTTGCAATTTTCCATGGTTCCTTTCAATTTTCTAACCCCCGATGCTACTGCTGACTATATAGTTACCGGCAGTTTTGCCAAAAAAGCCTTACAGGAAGGGGCAAAGATAGGGAAAACAAACATTGCGGCCAGCAATGATAGCAACAACTATACTGCTATTCCTCGACAGGAAGACATTGCTCTTAGCTCAAACAGTGCTTATCTTCACCTCACTACAAATAATACTATTTATGGCACACAATGGAAATACGTACCAGAAAGCGGTTCAGTACCCCTCATTGCCGATATGTCCAGCGATATTCTTTCACGCAAAATGGAAATGAAAAAATTCGACCTTATTTACGCCGGAGCACAAAAGAACCTGGGCCCCGCCGGGGTCACTGTAGTCGTTATAAGTACGAGCCTGCTTGAACAGGCCTCTTCTTCTCTACCCCCTATCCTCAGTTACAAAACCCATGCTGAAAACGGTTCCCTTTATAACACCCCTCCTTGTTTTCCTATTTATATAGTAAAACTGGTTCTGGAATGGTTAAAGAAAAAAGGTGGACTGGCCGCTGTTCAGGAGGCGAATGAAAAAAAAGCGCACCTTCTTTATAATGTCATTGATAAAAGTGATGGTTATTATACAGGCCATGCGGTCAAAAAAGATCGCTCTGAGATGAATGTAACTTTCCATCTTCCAGAAGAACAACTGGAGAAAGAATTTCTTGATAAAGCCTCTTCAGAGGGGCTCATAGGGCTAAAGGGGCATCGTTCCGTAGGTGGTATAAGGGCATCAATCTATAACGCTATGCCCATCGAGGGTTGCGAAACCCTGGCTCAATTTATGAAGGATTTCAAACAAAAACACTGAGAAAAATATAGCAAATACGTCCTCTAATAAAATAGCCGTCTCTTGGGGGTGTCCAGCATTTTATCGAAAAAAGCACTTAATATTTCTCCATCGCCTACTTTAACCATTGATGCTAAGGCAAAAAAGATGAAAAACGAGGGCAAGGATGTTATTGGCTTTGGAGCAGGGGAACCTGATCTCGATACCCCAGGGCACATTAAAGAGGCGGCCATCGGGGCCATCCAACAGGGATTTACCAAATATACTCCTGCCAGCGGCACTCCGGAACTTAAACAAGCTGTTTGTAAAAAACTGTATACAGATAACGGCCTGCTTTACCAACCAGAACAGGTAGTCATCAGCAACGGCGCCAAGCATTCTTTAAGCAACGTATTTGCCGCCATTTTAAACGAGGAAGATGAAGTAATCATCCCTGCCCCTTACTGGGTCAGTTACCCCGAGTTGGTTAAGCTTAGCGGCGGTATCCCCGTGATCATCTCCACCCGCAAAAATAATGATTTCAAGTTAACAGCAGAAGAACTAAAAGAAACTTTGTCCAGCCGAACTAAAGCCCTGGTTCTAAACACTCCTTCCAACCCTACCGGACAGGTTTATAAAAGGGTTGAGTTGGAAAAACTGGTGGAGGTCTGCGTGAATAATAACATAATGGTTATCTCAGACGAAGTATACGAACGTTTGCTATATGGAACTTCCACTCATGTTTCTCCTGCTTCCCTAGGTGATGAAATAAAAAAATTGACAGTGCTTGTTAATGGAGTTTCCAAGGCATTTTCCATGACTGGTTGGCGCATTGGATATACGGCTTCAGAAACCTCAATAGCGAAAGCAATGTCTGATATCCAGGGTCATGCCACTTCAAACCCCAACTCCATCGCGCAGAAAGCAGCATATGCAGCTCTAAGTGGATCTGGTGACTGCGTAGAAGAAATGCGCCAGATTTTTGAAAAGCGCAAGAGCTTCACGGTAAATAGAATCCGTGAAATGCCTTTACTGTCTTGTATTGAGCCTCAGGGCGCCTTTTATATTTTTTTAAACGTAAGCAAGATCTTCGGAAAGCTTTTCCGTGGAGAAGAAATCCGGAGCGGGGAGCATCTGGCAGAGCTTTTACTGGAGAATTACCTGGTAGCTCTTGTCCCTGGTGAAGGCTTTGGAGAACCTGAGTATGCCAGGATCTCCTTCGCCACCTCTATGGAAAACATCACTATTGGTCTGGAACGAATCGAATCTTTCCTCAAAGAAATACAATAACACGGCAATTTTTTTGAAATAGATTACATAAGCCTTGCCGTTCCTTATTATATACCTGTTCTACTTGTCACAATAAAGCAGGCCATCTTCAGCAAGATTCTCTTTTTTTATTTCTCGAATGACAATTTTAACCGCCTCTGGCTGACAATAAACTGTTCTTGCCAGGGCTTGGGTCACCTCTTTGGCCATCTCCCTTTTTTGTTCCAGGGTCCTTCCTTCAAACATCTCGATCTGGACAATAGGCATAAATATACTCCTTTCAGTTTTAAATCCTCTCAGCTTTAAAAACCCCTTAACTCCACTGTAGAAACATGTTTCAAGCATTGCTGTGCCACTTCAGGTATTTCTTCTGGTGGAAAAAGCTCATTTGTATCCCAAGAAAAGTCTTGCACATTTGAAAAAGCAATAAAGCGCTGCAGCACCATCTTGCTAGATCCTCTTAATTCCTGGGCGATATTAATTATATCATCCTTATCTATCAGGGCTGGGACAATGGTAGTGCGAAACTCATACTCCACCATATTTTCTTTAACAAGAGCGATGGTATTTTTTATATTTGTTATATCCACACTGACACCCGTCACCAGGTTATATTTAGGAAAAGGGGCCTTAATATCAATCGCAATGTAATCAAGCAGATCATTCTCCAAAAGGTAATTTATTAACTCGGGGTTCATGCCATTAGTATCTAATTTCACCTTTAAGCCCAAACTTTTAATATCCTCAATGAAAACAGGAAGGTCCTCCTGTATGGTCGGTTCCCCTCCTGAAATACATACCCCGTCCAAAAAGGAAGTTCTTTTTCGCAGAAAAGCGAGCACCTCGTCCTCTATAAAAAGAGGGAGTGTTTCAGGTCTCAGAACAAGGTCTTTATTATAACAATAGGAGCAGCGCAGGTTGCAACCGCCAACAAATATTGTACTGGAGATCTTTCCCGGGTAATCAATCAGGCTGGTCTTCTGCAATCCCCTGATATTCAAAGAGAATACCGCCTCTCCACTTTATCCGTACAAAACATTATTCTACTTCTTTTTCCCAAAGCTCCGCTCTGGCAAAAGTACGACTTCTCTCTTTAATCTCCACCAACACCTCTTCCCCAACCAGATTGCCGGCATTTTCGATGTCCAGAATATATCCATGAAGCCTAGCAATACCCCTCTCAGCGTCGGTAGTGTGAGGCTCTTCAATTGTAACGCGATAAATCCCGCCTTCTTCTACAGGAAGTGCATGTTTTTCCACCTCTTTCAGGTGTCCGGCCATAATTATCTCATACTTTTCCAAGTGTATACTATCCGAACCCCTGATAAATATGGTTTTTCCGGTCTGGGCCTCCAGCTTTTTTAAATACAAACCGCCCCCCCCAATAAGAAGTGCAGCTACCTCGCTGTTCATCTCCACCAGCACAGCTTCAACATCCTTCTTGCTAAGTGTTTTCTTGAGTTCTCGTTCTATCTTACTACTCACAGATTCCGGAGAAAGTAATTTGCCCCTGCCCTGGCAGTAGGAACAAGGCTGCTGCATAACAGCGGAAAGCCCCTGCTTAACTTTTTTTCGGGTAATTTCCACCAGACCTAAAGAGGTAAGCCCCAAAACATTATTTCTGGTACGATCTCTGCTCAATTCTACTCGTAGCTTTTCCAATATTTGCTGACGATGTTCATAAGTGCTCATATCAATAAAATCAACGACTATTATTCCACCGATATCTCTTAAGCGAATCTGCCTGACAATCTCTTCTGCAGCCTCCATGTTGGTTTTGAAGATGGTCTCTTCCAGGTTGCTCTTTCCGGTAAATTTGCCCGTATTTACATCCACCACGGTAAGAGCTTCAGTTTCATCAAAAATAAGGCACCCGCCGCTCCCTAAGCGCACCATACGGCTTAATGAACGCTCCAGTTCTTCTTCCACTCCAAACCGTTCAAAAATAGGTTCAACATTTTTATAGAAAAAAACCCTGTTTTTCAGATGAGGAGAGAGGTATTCCAGTATATCCAAAACTTTTAGATATTCCTCGTGGTTATCGATAATAAACTGGCTAATTGAATCATTAAATAGATCACGGATAATTCGATATATTAACCCCATATCAGTATGAAGTACTGCAGGAGCGTCTTCTTTATTGAGGTTTGTCTTAATCTTTTCCAGCAAGCGCAGCAGAAATTCAAGATCCTTTTTTAAGCTCTCGGCATCGGCTCCCTGGGCAGCAGTCCTAACAATTAGCCCTATCCCCGGAGGCTTAATACTGTCCATCTCCTGCTTAAGTCTTTCTCTTTCTTCAGGATCCTGTATTTTTTTGGAAATTCCTACATAGCTGTAACCTGGCATCAGAACCAGGTACCTTCCAGGAAGGGTTATTTCTCCCGTTAAACGAGCCCCTTTGCTCCCAAAAGGTTCTTTCATAATCTGCACCATTATCTCTTCTTTAACATGCAGCAACCTCTGTATGGGGTATCTCTCCGTGGCACCATTCTCTCCTTTGGGTTGCGAAATATCGTCCACAAACAAAAAAGCATTTCTATCCTCACCTATATTAACAAAAGCTGCCTGCATCCCCGGCAAGACGTTCTCTACAATTCCTTTATAAATATTTCCCACAAGATGCTGGTGCAGGGGCCTTTCAATATATATCTCCATTACCCTGCCGTCTTCTAACAAAGCAACTCTCGTTTCTTTCTGGTTGTAGTTTACGACAATTTTCCTTTCCATCATTATACCCCACTAATATTATTAAGAGTTATCCCGCCGGGAGTTATCAATTTCTCGTTTTCTCTAAAGAACAAATCCTCCCGAGAGAATTCCGCTCTATTTCTAAGATCTTGCATTTGCAAAAGCTCCAAAATTTCTTCTGGCCTGGTTCCACCCTTGCCACCGGTAACAAGTAGCATGAACAAATTTATGAAGCCCTCGTTTCTTTTCACCCATAAATCTAAAATAAATGGCCTAATATCAACCAGTTTGGTTCCTTTTTTGCTTTTCCGTTCTGTAAGCAACTGCTCTGCAGAAATAAGGTTGCTAATTTTCTCTTGCAAAGAATTTGGCTCCGTCTCCAAACCCACCAGGTAGAGTGCCGCCTCCACCAATGCAGGAATAGGAGGATCTGCAAGGCTAATATTATTAACATCTTTAACTATCAAACCGGGGGGTAGCTGCCTGTTAATACTTTCCGCCAGTTCATCTACTTTCCATTGTTGAGTTAAAAAAAGATCAAAATACTCGTTTTTCCCCTCTAAACCTACTCCCAACGGGGCAGCAAAAATAACACGAGGCTGAGGATTAAACCCCTGGCTGTAGACCAGCGGAAGTTTAGCTCTTCGAAAGGCACGCACAAAAGTGCGCTGCAGGTCCAGGTGAGAAATATATTTTAAAATTCCTGATTTAGCAAAACATACCCTGAAGCGCTCCATTAGATCTACCCACCTTTTTGCTCAGGACAAACTTCCAGCCCACAACCCTTACAGTTCCCGTAGCGACAATCTGCAGTTGTTTTTCCTTCTATAGCCCTCCGGTGTTCCCTGCTCAAGAAATCTTTGCTTACCCCAGTGCTAATATGATCCCAGGGAAGAGAGTCACCATAAGAAGGGCTGTAAGCAGCGTAAGAATCCGCATTAATTTGCACCTCTTGAAAGGCCTTCATCCATGTAATGAAAGAAAACATATCACTCCAGGCTTCCATACGGCAACCCTTGTAATAAGCTTTCTCCAGAACTGCCGCCAGATTCCTGTCGCCGCGAGCAAAAACTGCTTCTAAAAAACTGCTTTCTGCATCATGCCAAGTAAAATCAACCACTTTAATTTCTTTAAACCTGTTCCTCAATAATTCCTGGCGTCGTTTTATTTCAGAGATATTCAGCTGTGGTTCCCACTGAAAAGGTGTATGTGGTTTAGGTACAAAATTAGAAACGCTTACACTGATTCTAAACTTTTTCCTTCTACCCCCACTTTTTCTTGGAGCGCAGGCGGCAATTTTTTGCACCAGCTTCACCATCTCCAACAGGTCATCATCTGTTTCCGTAGGAAGCCCTATCATAAAATAGAGCTTGATATGTTCTCTTCCTGATAAAAAAGCATCCCTGGAGGCTTCCAGTATTTCCTCTTCTGAAATATTTTTATTGATCACATCACGCAAACGCTGCGATCCTGCTTCAGGGGCAAAGGTTATGCCACCTGCCTTTTTCTTCTGAATCCTCTCCATCAATTTTACCCCAAAAGGATCTGCCCTGAGAGAAGGGAGTGAAAACGTTACATTTTCATCCAACTCCTTTTCCAGCTTTTCTATCAGCTCCTCAATAAAGGGGTAATCACTACTGCTCAGGGATGAAAGAGAGATATCTTCCAGGCCCGTATTGTTTATAATATCTTTAGCCTGTTGAAGCAAAGATGATACTGAACGTTCTCTTACCGGCCTATATATTATTCCAGCCTGACAAAAACGACATCCTTGGGAGCAACCTCGAAAAAGTTCCAGCGTAACCCTATCATGTACTATTTCCATATAAGGCACAATAAATGCACAGGGATAAGGTGCCTCTTCCAGGTTAGATACCGTTCTCTTCTTTACAGGAAGAGGAGCCCCTTTGGTCAGGGGCTTTATTTCTATAAACTTGTTTTCCTGATAAAGCGGTTCATAAAAAGAGGGTACATAGACTCCTTGAAGCATAGCTACTTTTTCTATAAATAAATTTCGCTCTTTTTCACTGTTCATCTCTTTCCACTCTTTAAAAAGCTGAATGATCTCCGGCAAAATCTCTTCGCCATCACCAATTACAAAAAAATCGAAAAAAGGGGCCAGAGGTTCGGGATTAAAAGTTGCGGGACCTCCTCCCATCACAAAGGGTTCTTTATGCTCTCTATCGGCGCTGCGTAAAGGTATCCCGCCTAAAACCAACATATTTAATATACTAGTGTAGTTAAGCTCATACTGCAATGTAAAACCCACCAGGTCAAAATCCTGCAGGGCAGTGCCGCTTTCCAGACTAAACAGCTTTAAATTATCTTGTTTAAGCCTCTCTTCCATATCAAGTGCTGGAGCAAAAGCTCTTTCGGCAAAAACTCCTTCCATAGCATTGGCAACACTGTATAATATTTTTAGTCCCAAATGAGACATACCTACCTCGTATAGATCAGGAAAGGCCAGCGCCAAATGTACTTGGATCTGGCCGAGTTCTTTGTATACAGCATTTACTTCCCTTCCCAAGTAACGGGTGGGCTTGTTAACTCTTGACAACAGTTGTTGAGATTGGAAATCTGACAAACCATTCACTCTTTCTTGAGCAATATTTTTTAAATTAGAAGCGGACGCTTTGTTACAAAATTTCGCCAAAAAAAAGAAAAACCCTTCCATTGTTTACTTAGAACTGAATCTTATGTTTTCGCATTCCTACGCTCAATACTACTCCGATAGAGACCATGTTGATCAACATCGCACTACCTCCATAACTCATAAAAGGAAGTGGAAGCCCCGTGACAGGCATGACTCCCAGTGACATACCGATGTTAACCATAACTTGAAAAGTGATAAGAATGGCCACCCCCAAACAGATAAGAGCACCAAAACGATCCTTGGAAAAAGAACCGATTATTAAAATTCGATATATTAATATAAAATAAAGGAACAAAAGTAGTGCGGCACCGAGGAATCCAAGTTCCTCACCTAACACGGAAAAAATAAAATCCGTATGCTGTTCTGGAAGAAATTGTAAGTGAACCTGAGTTCCCTCAAAAAGACCCTTACCACTTACTCCTCCTGAACCGATAGCAATCATAGACTGGCTCAACTGATACCCATAACTTAAGGGATCAAGTTCAGGGTTTAAAAAAACCAGCAACCGCATTTTCTGGTAATCTAAGAGACGCGCCCAGAGAAATGGCAAGGCAGCCAAACCGGCACAAGCCATAAGCATCAAATTGACTAAAGGAACTCCTGCCAAGAAAAGCATAGCAAAAAACAGAACAATAAAAACCAATGCCGTTCCCAGGTCGGGCTGCAACAAAATTAGTAAAATGGGAGGCACAATAAATAACAATAACAGGGGGAGAGATTTGACAAAAGAAATAAGCCTGTCCTGGTAATCTACCAACAGACGCGCCAGGCTTATAATAACGAGAATCTTTGCCAGCTCAGAAGGCTGAAAATCAAAGAAACCAAGGCTTATCCAGCGGTAGGACCCCCCTGCATCTCTTCCAATGAATAAAACAAGCACAAGAAAGAGTATATTGATACTATATAAATACCAGCTCCAACGATAATAATTAACATAATCAATGCTTGCCGCCAACAGCAGTCCGCCCAGTCCAACTGCTATCCACATGGCTTGCCTGCGAACAAAAGCAAAGGTATCACTTGCATGAAGACCTTGGGTAGCACTGCTTATAACTACCAACCCATAGAAACAAAGGATTAGAGCGACTATTAATAATTGATAATCAAAGTTCTTAAGAAGCCTCTTGTCCATTATGTTCCCGGCCCCTCGCTTGAACCATCTACAATGCTATTACCTTCCGGACCATCCTCATACTCTTCCATCTCTAAATCAAAATATTCTTTTAGAATCTCTCCTGCCGCAGGAGCAGCGGTTTCTCCCCCAGTACCACCGTGCTTGATAAACACCACCAGGGCAATCTCCGGATCGTCGGTCGGGGCATAAGCTACAAATATACTGTGGTTTGGAATGCTTCCCCCGGTTCCTTCAACCTGGACTGTGCCTGTCTTGCCGGCAATTTCGAAGGGCAACTCCGCCAAATGGCCTGCAGTTCCTCCTGGACGAGTGGACTTCTCCATCCCTTCTCTTACAGCTTCCCAGGTCCCAGCATTTACATCCATGTAATTTAGGACTTCGGGCTCAGCCATCATCACCACATTATCTTCACTATCTATAACCTTTTCTACCAGGTAAGGCCTGTAATGGACCCCTCCGTTAGCAATCAAGGCCGTGTAATTAGCCATCTGTAAAGGAGTGAAACTGTGAAAGCTCTGCCCGATAGCCGCATCCATTGTCTCAGCAGGATACCAGGTCTCATTATAAACCTGTTGTTTAAAATCACGACTTGCTAAAGTTCCGCTTTTTTCTCCTAAAATATCTGTTAGCCCTGTAGGACTACCAAACCCAAACTCCCTGCTATAATGAGCCAGAGAATCTATGCCTGCCTTTAACCCCATTTCATAAAAGAAAATATTGCAAGACCTGGTAATGGCCTCTATAATATTGAGGGAACCGTGCACCGTGCCCCTATAACAAGATTTGGTCGCTCCATAACGGGTCAGTGTACCACGGCAGGTCACTGTACTGTTCCTTCCTATAACACCCTCCTCCAGAGCAGCAACAGCAGTCACCATCTTGAAAGAAGAACCTACCGGGTAATGGTCGGCAATAGCCTTATTGGTAAGAGGGCGCCGGGAATCTTCTTGCAACGAGCGATAATCCTGCCTAAAGGTGTTGGGATCGTAGGCGGGAATACTGGCCATGGCCAATATTCTTCCACTATCGGGCTCTAGGGCTACCGCCGCAGCTTCTCCGGCATAAAGGTTTTCTTCCTCTTCCCGCTGATAAGCAACAGCTTCCTTTAAAATGTTTTCAACCTCTCTCTGAAAAGAAAGATCAATGGTCAGGTATAAATCTGAACCCGGCTGCGGATCGACCCTTTCATACTCTTTTATAGCCTGACCTGTAACATTAACCTCTACCTGCACACCGCCATCTTCTCCTCTTAAAATAGGCTCCCAAACAAGTTCTAACCCCTTCTGCCCAACAAGATCGCCTGTCTGATACTCATAATCTTCTTCCTTCCAGCGCTCGACGATCCATTCTTCCATGGGACTATCCCCGAGATATCCAATAATATGGGATGCAACATTTTTACTAACATAATCTCTAATAGGTTGCACCTCAATAAGCACTCCTGGCAGCTCTATCCGATGTTCAGCGATCTGTGCCACTATTTCTTCATCCACATTATTTTTCAGACGTACAGGCACGTAACGCCGGTAATATTGTGACTTTATTTTTTCCATGATCTCTTCTTCGTCCATCTCTAAAAGTTCTCCAAGACGGGAAACGGTTTCTTCATCATATCCTGTGCCCAAATCGACCATGGAAACAGTAAACCCGGGCCTATTTGTAACCACTTGGTTTCCTTGCTGGTCAAATATTTCACCACGTGGAGCAGTTATAGGTAAAATACGCATCCTGTTAGTCTCGGCTCTGGACCAGTAATGCTCGTGTTGTAAAATTTGAAGGTGTGCAAGTCTCGCTGAAAGAAGCAAAAAAATAACAAGTACAAAAGTAATAAACAAACGGGTTCTTTTTAACATTTTTTTATCCATTTTTCCACTCACCTAAAAGAAGGATTAAAAAAATTGGCACGATCTGCCCTGTATATAAGAGGGTAGAGAAAAAGGGTTAAAGCAAAGTGGTAGAAAGCGCGAAACAGAAAAACACTTTCTATCGCAACAAATAACCCAGTTCCAGACTGCCAGTAAATACTGACCAGTGCGTAAATAATCAATTCATGCAGTATGGTCGCAAAAAAAACAGTCACCATGGGACCAATAATCTGATCTTTATATATTTCACGAGATACCAACCCCGAAAGATAAGCAGAGAGCATTTTAGCAAGGGCAAAAAAACCAAGTGCCGGACCCAAAAAAACATCTTGAAGCAAACCCGCAATAATTCCCATAATCAGACCTTTTTTTTCCCCCCAAAGGAAAGAAAAACACACTATTACTACCAACAATAGATCCGGCTTGATGCCCCGTACAAAAATCAAGGCAAAAAAGGAACTTTCCAAAACCAGCAAAATAATCGCCAGAAAAATGAAAACCAGGTAAGGAGTTAAAAAAGTATCTCTATCTTTATCCATTTAAGTGGGCTATTCCGGCCCTCCCCCCTGCTCTTCCATGTTGAAATGATCTTCATTATTTTCTTCTTCCCCGCCAACCATATCCATTACGATAAAAACTTCCTCCAGGCGATTAAAATTAACCGCGGGTCGGACCACTGCCTGCTGTAACAGCCCGTACTGATCCTTGTCAACTTCCATCACCTGTCCAACAATTAATCCTTTGGGGAAAATACCACCCATTCCTGAAGAAATAATACTATCACCGGGTTGTATGTTGGCTTCCGGGGGAAGGTTAATAACCCTTAAAAAGCCTTCTTCTTCGGGATATCCCTCTACAATTCCTGCAGTTCCTGGATCCCTCGAACGCTGCACCAGGATACTCACCGCCCTTCTGGAATCAGTTAAAAGTAAAACCCTGGAAGAATTCCGGGACACTTGAAAAACATTCCCCACTAATCCTTCAGCAGTTACTACCGCCATATTTTCTTCAATATCATGATAATGGCCTTTGTTAATAACAATCGTTTCAAACCAGTGAGTAGGATCCCTTGCAATAACTTCCGCTGGAAGCAGTTCATACTCTGTCCGCTCTTTGAATCCCAGCATTTCTCTAAGCCGATAGTTTTCTTTCTGAAGTTCAAGCAACTGCTGCCGGAAATTATCCCTTGAAGCCAACTCCTCCCTGAGATTACGGTTCTCTTCCAGGATCTCCCTATAACTCGTTACCCCCTGAAAAAAATCCGAGGCAGCACCCCCCACCTCGGAGAAAAACCCCTGTACTGGAGAAATCGCAGTTAGCAAAAGGTCTTCGATAAATGTATAGCGGGAACGATGTTCACCAGTATAATAGATTAAGGTCAGTAATAGTATTATTAAAGCAAAAAAACCTATCAGTTTAGGGAGGAATCTATTCAACCTTAACCCTGCCTTCCTTGAATTAAACAAAATATTGCATGGTCTTTTTCTAAAATACTTTATTTGGTTTAACAGCGACTCTTTTAAGCAGTTCTATAGCTGTAAGAGCTTTACCCGCACCTATCACAACACAATCAAGAGGGTCCTCCGCCATATATACAGGCATTCCTGTTTCTTCTGCCACCAGCTTATCTAGTCCTCTTAGCAGGGCTCCGCCGCCGCTCATAATAACTCCTTTTTCCATTATATCCGCAGCCAACTCAGGAGGGGTTCTTTCCAGTGTATTCTTTATTGTTTCCATGATGGCAGAAACCGGCTCTGCAAGAGCTGTTTCTATCTCCCAAGAACTAACAGTCAGCACCTTGGGCAGACCCGTAAGCAGATCCCTTCCCCTGATATCTTTTTTTTCATCTTCTTCCATATGAAAAGCTGAGCCAATATCTATTTTGAGTTCCTCGGCAGTTCGCTCGCCGATCATTAAATTGTAGGACTTCTTGATGTAATTAATGATGGCTTCATCCATCTCATCTCCACCCACCCGGATAGACTTGCTGGTGACAATACCGCCAAGAGAAATCACTGCCACCTCAGAAGTGCCCCCTCCCACATCAACTATCATACTGCCGGTAGGTTCCTCCACGGGAAGCCCCGCCCCTATAGCAGCCGCCATAGGCTCCTCTATCAAAAAGGCCTCTTTAGCTCCAGCTTGTTTTGTGGCATCTAAGACAGCTCTTTTTTCTACTTCCGTAACTCCTGAAGGCACACAGACAACAACCTGAGGGAGAAACAGGGCACGTCGCCTGTAAGCTTTGGCAATAAAGTGCCTGAGCATGGCCTGGGTAACATCAAAATCAGCGATAACACCATCTTTCATGGGTCTAATGGCCACAATATTGCCCGGAGTTCGACCTATCATTTGCTTAGCCTCTTCTCCCACAGCCAGAATGGAACCATTATCTCTTCGGATAGCTACTACAGAAGACTCCCTGAGTACGATTCCCTTTTTCCGAACATAAACCAGTGTATTAGCTGTTCCTAGGTCTATTCCAATATCTCTTACAAAAAGCCCACTAAAGAGCGCCATTATCTTGTATCTCCTTTCTTTTCCATTTCTTCATCTTTTCGAAATATGTGAGAGTTGATATTATTGTCTTCGTCTGCCTATTATACTTGAAAAACTCAGGACATAAAACCCATTTCTTTGAAGCTCAAATATTTTTCTTCTCCAACAATAATATGATCCAAAACCAGGATCCCCAATATTTTCCCCGCCTCTACTAATCTATTGGTGACATTCAGGTCTTCCCTACTGGGTTGAGGATCACCACTGGGATGATTATGCACAAGGATAATAGCAGCAGCACTTTTTTTGATCGGCAAATGAAAAATTTCCCTGGGATGAACAATAGAAGTATTTAGACTGCCCACGGAAATCTCCTCTAAAGAAATAATAAAGTTTTTTGTATCCAGAAGTATGATCTTGAAATACTCTTTTTTATAGTAGCGCATCTCTTCCATTAAGAAACTTGCCACATCGTGAGGTGAGGTCAGGGAAAGGCTATCGGGACGCAGTGTTGAAGTTATACGTCTTCCAAGCTCCAGTGCCGCTTTTAACTGAACTGCTTTAGCCGGTCCCATTCCTTTTATTTTTTCCAGCTCTTCCAGGGTATAATCAGGCAGATAACGCAACCCCTCGGCCTTTTCGATAACTGTTTCTGCCAAGTTTATAGCCGTTTCTTCCTTGTACCCTGTTCGCAGTAAAATAGCAAGAAGTTCCGCGTTGGAAAGTTTGTCAGCACCAACAGCCTTCATTTTCTCGCGTGGGCGTTCTTCCAGAGGCAACTCTTTGATAGTCCGTTTTCTCTCCGTTGGAATATCCTCCTTTTTACCAGATAGATCGATTGGATTCCTTGAGCATTTTCACAAGCAGTGCAATAGGCAAGCCAACTACATTAAAATAGCAACCTTCAAGCCTTTTCACAAATACAGCACCTTTTTCTTGGATTCCGTATCCGGCAGCCTTATCATAAGGCTCTTGAGAAGCAGCATAGGCAATTATTTCATCTTCATCGATCTCTCGAAAGAATACCTTTGTTTCTTCCTGCTCAACCCTTTTACGGTCTTTTTCCACAAGAGCAACTGCGGTTATCACCCGGTGAGTTTTTCCACTTAACAAAGTCAACATATTTGCCGCTTCATAAGCATTCCGGGGTTTACCCAAAATAGTGCCTTCACATACAACGGCAGTATCAGCACCCAGGACGAGGGAACCTGGATACAACAAAAAAACTGCCTCCGCCTTAGCCAGGGCTACTTCCTTTACCATATTCTCCTCTCGTAGGGGAGGCTCTTGATAAGGGCTTTTTACAGGACGAAAACTCAGCCCTATCTGTCTTAAAAGCAATGCTCGCCGAGGAGATGCAGAAGCTAAAATTATTTCTTCCACTTTACCCTCCCTCCTGTATAAGGATGCCATAAGAAAAACTGCCCTCATACTTTAGCAGACTGTAAACCTATCCGGATAGCTACCTTTTCCAGGTAAGCAGCAGCTACACCGGTGAAAAACCCTGTGGGAACT
>CAZMLU010000033.1:0-18545 GCA_964567295.1 uncultured Desulfovibrionaceae bacterium | reverse complement strand
CGGTGAATGTGGAAGGGGTAGCCAACTCCCAGTTTATTGTGGAGGGGCGCATTCTCCCGGATACCATGGAGCCGGAAGGCCCCTGCGCAGAGGTCACCGGCTATTACGCGGAAAGGGAAGAACGCTGGGTGGTGGAGGTCAGCGCCATAACTGCACGCAAAGAGGCTGTTTTCCAGACCTTGCTGCCGGGCAAAGAGGTCTACAATAGCGTAGGCCTGGTAGGCGAGGCGAACGTCTGTGCATTGCTGCAAGCGCAGATCCCGGAGGTAAAAAACGTGCATTTTCCCCACGGAGGATGCGGCTTTTACCAGGCCGTGGTTCAGCTGGAAAAACGAGTGGAGGGCTCCCCCAAAAATGCTATCATGGCCGCTTTTGCTGCCTTTCCTTCCCTGCGTATTGTTACAGCCGTGGACGAAGACGTGAATATTTATGACCCCGAGGACGTGGCCTGGGCTGTATCAACCAGGTTCGACCCCGACAAAGACACCATCCTGGTGAAAGATGCCAGAAGCCACGAGTTAAACCCTATGAGTAAAGGAGGCACGGGTTCCAAAATGGGGATAGACGCCACAGCTCCCTTTCCCCGCCCAAATCGTTTTAAAAGGGCCCTTACAGCTGATTTAAAAGGAAAGAACACCTTACTTTAAACATATATATGCCCATCAACCTCTCAATTCTGCACACAAATAGTTATTTCATGCCACCGTAAATATTAGAAACCTTGAGATGTTCACCTTCTATTTCAGCAATGCCATAGAAAACCTGCTTGACTCTTTCTTCAGGTGCCCGGCTTGCCACTGTCAGGTAAAAATTAGCAGCACGTTTTTCTCTCCGGTTGGCTTCAGCGAAGTTCTCGGCATCGCTACCTGCACACTCAACCTCGGGAGGATTGGGTTCGTCAATGCCCATCATCTTGCACAGTAATTCGGCATGTTCCGCTTCCTGTTTAGAAAGACGTTTGAACATGAATTCGGTAACTTGGTTTTCAGCATTTTTCGAGGCGCAGAGGTAAAAAGACTGGTTGTTCAACTCTAACTGCAGTGCTTCCTGGCAATCTTTTCGGCTTTGTTCCGAAAGTTCAACCACACCGTGTTCCTCGTAAAGAGCAGATGGTACCAGGTAAACTGCACTTGCCCCACAAAAAGGACAACGGTCGGGTGCTTGTCCTCCCAAATAGGTTTCCCCACAGATTAAACAAGTAAAAGGATCCATTATAATTCCTCCCCTATTTTAGATAAGGGATTACTTCAATATATTTTTTATTTCTCCTGCATTGAGCTGGCAACCTCATCAGTAAAATATTCGTTTGGTTTTACCGTGTGTGCCTTAACTTGAACTTTTTGCACTCTAAGCCGCACCTCTTTTGCTTTTCTCCGGACATGGCTGGGATTGAAGTGTTAGATGAAGTTCATAACATTCTTGACTTTTGCTACTTTCTGTGGTAAGGTTAACCTCCTTCCAAGAGCTAAAAAGCTCTTCAACTTATCATCTTTCCTAAGGCCTATAATATCCTTTCCTTCCACTTTCCAACCTTTACCCATTTAACCCATTTCAAAATCTATTATATGACCCTTTCCAGCAATCTTTTCAACGGTTTGTCCGGTGGAATAGAATTAATTATGCTTATTTGCATAACGACGGTACTTCAGAAATAGAGGTTATGAAAATGAAGTTGAAACAAACTTTTCTGCAGCTGTTTTTACTGCAGTCAAGCTTTAGCAATAAAAAGACAATTAAGCTCTTGTCAAAGCTTGAATGTTCTTATTGCCAGGAAAAAGACTTGAATCAGTTTGAAATCTTGGGAGAAGGCAATATCAAGTGCATGAGCTGTTGCAATTTTTTTGATTGATATTTTAGCGAATGAAAGGTGCTTCTTTCATCGTTTTTGGCGCTATTTTTTTCAAATACTTAAATCCCTTTGAAAATAATGTTTTCTTCTCTTTTTGGGCCGCCTGCATCGTTATGATAGGAGGGGCAGCCCTAAATAAAAAATAGATGCCCATTGAATCTCTATATAACGGGCATCCATATCACTTCAACATGGCACGCCCGGTAGGATTCGAACCTACGACCTACGGATTAGAAGTCCGTTGCTCTATCCCCTGAGCTACGGGCGCGTGTGGTATTTATTATAACATATGAGAAAGAAAAGACAATATTTTAAGAAGTGAATTGCTGATTTTTAACGGGTAAATCCATCCCAATGCACTATCTCTTCCAGCTTTTTGCGCTTAGTGGTATGCCGTTCCGGATCTGCTACATCTGCGGGATAACCCAGTGGCAAAAGAGCGATAACCTCTACTTGATGCGGCAGATTCAATATCTCGTGGCACTTCATAACATCAAAATTGCAAATCCAACAAGTGCCCAGCCCCAGCTCCGCTGCTGCCAGCGTCATGTGGTCAATGGCGATAGCAACATCAATATCGCAGTGATCTTTTCCGTCAGGACGGCGCCAGGAGCTGCCGTGGTCTCCACAGATAGCTATAAGGAGAGGAGCTTCATGTATCCAATCTCTCTTATAGGTTGCAGCCACCTTTTTGCGCTGTTCCTCATCGCGCAGAACCACAAAAAACCAGGGTTGAAAATTGACTGCTGAAGGTGCAATCCTCCCCGCTTCTAATACCTGCATCAGCTTCTCTTCTTCTACCGGCAGATCCTGGTAGCTTCGCACAGAACATCTTTTTTTTGCCAGCTCTAAAAAGGACATCTTAATTCCCCCTTGAAAGTGATACCTGCTCGGTTTATGATAATTCGCCTGCTCAGACCAACACAGATATAGGTGCAGCCTGCTCTTTTCATAATTGTAGCATAACCTGCCGGAAAAAAACCATAGTCTTCACTTTCATTTAAGATATGTTACAATAGTAGCAAGCAAAAATACCAAATATGATTGTAAAACATCGTGATAGGTGGAGATAATAAAGTGGATCCCATTATTTCAGTGCTCTACAACCCCTCCTCTTCTGGTATCTCTGATAACAATGTTTCGGACCTTTTAATAGCTATAAAGAAACACGGCTTTCAGGCAAAGGCTATTTCTCTGCATGAACCCCCGCGCAAAATTCTACAAAAAAATGAAACCCTTCTTGTGGTTGGTGGGGATGGAACTCTGAACACGGTGATCAATACCCTCCTCCGCGAAGAAGGAGAACCACTGCCTCACCTGGCCGTGCTTCCCGCGGGCACAGCCAATGACTTTTCTGTCCACCTTGGTGATGAAAAATCTTATACCCTGGAACAATTGTTGGACTCCATAGCGGCCAAAAAATCTTTCAAAACTGATGTGGGATGTGTTAACGGACACTACTTTGTCAATGTGGCCGGAGCAGGACTGCTGACAGATGTAGCCCACAGCACCAGCGGAAATCTCAAGAAAAAACTGGGGATGCTGGCTTATTACCTGCAAGCAGCACGCAACCTTCCTGTTTACAAACCCTTTTCCCTGGAGCTTATCTCCGGTAGTTATCAGCAAAAAATGGAAGTCTATCTTTTCCTGGTGCTTAACAGCAAGACGGCAGGCGGACTGCGCCACCTGGCCCCCAAAGCTTCATTATCTGACGGCAAGCTGGACATCCTGGTTGTAAAAAAAAGCGGAAGCATCCCCGCACTGGCAACTCTTTTCCTGAAGCTCCTGGAAGGAACACACCTGGACGACCCCCGCACCCTTTACTTCCAGGCAGATAAACTGGAAGCCAGGGGGCCTCACAACTTGGAAACTGTTATAGACGGTGAACAAGGCCCTCCATTCCCCCTTAGCTTTTCAATTCTTCCCGGAAAGCTACACTTTTATTACGTAAATCCACCCATGCATGGTCAAGAAGCGTAGCAGCAGAACTATCTCGGGCGGAAATAAATACGCACAATTGTTTTTATTAAAGTAGTAATTTTCTACTTTTTGTCCATTATTTTAGCATTTCACACAAAAAAATAGCGCGAATCCCCTATTAAAGGCAGGAATAGAGATTTTCCTGTAGAAAAAGAGCCAGAGGAGGTAAAATATGCTTGAAAATAAAAAAGGCATTGTCTTCGGCGTAGCAAACCAGCGCAGCCTGGCCTGGTCTATTACGGAATCGCTGAGTTCGGCGGGAGCAGAGCTTGCTATAACTTATCAAGACACCCGCTTTGAAAAAAAGATCAAAAAAATGTCAGGAGAATCCCTTCAAAAGGATCCGCTGATGATCTTATGCGACGTCACCGACGATAAACAGGTAGATAATCTAACCCGCACCCTGGAGAAATCATTCGGGGAGCTTGATTTTATGGTACACAGCATTGCTTTCGCAGGCAAAGAAGAGCTGGAAGGGGAGTTTATTAACACTTCCCGCAACGGTTTTTTAAAGGCCATGGAGATCAGCGCTTACTCCCTGGTATCCTTGAGCAGGGCCCTTCTTCCGCTGCTAAAAGAAGGGGGAAGTATTGTAACCCTGACCTACCTGGGCAGCAGCAGGGTAATCCCTAACTATAATGTCATGGGCGTGGCCAAGGCTGCTCTGGAAGCGGTTGTACGCTACCTGGCCAGCGACCTGGGTCCGCGAGGCATCCGTGTCAACGCCCTCTCCCCCGGGCCTGTCAACACCCTTTCCGCCAGGGGTATCAAAGGGTTCACCGGTTTTCTTGAACAAGTAGACCAAAAGACTGCTTTGGGCCACAACATTACCGGAAGTGAGGTCGGAGACACCGCTTTATTTCTTTGCAGCAACCTTTCCCGGGGCATTACAGGCGAAGTGATCTATGTTGATGCAGGCTATAATATTATGGGCTTATAAATCAACTAAATAATTACAAATAATTAAACATAAAAAAAATTCAGGAATATTCCTGAAATGTTACTCCATAAAAAGGATATTTCTGCTCTCTGTCGAATAGTAGATCTTGAACCAATGGGCCTTTATCAGGATATACTATATAAAAATGGGAAACTAAAGGGGGGGATTTAAGGATTCTTTCAGGTCTTTGCCGGTGAACCTACGTATTTTGGAGGAAAATCGTGGCAAGTAGTATGTAGAGGTGTTTGGCTTATGATATCTACATAAGCAGGTGGCATAATAACTTTAAATGTTTTAAGTTAAAACCAATAATGAAAGGGGATTATTCTTATGGCAACAGGCAAGGTGGAGCTGGCAAAAGCAATTGCTCAGAAGGTAGGTACCACTCAAAAACAAGCAGGGGAATTTATTAATTCTTTTGTGGAAACAGTAGAAGAAAAACTATCGGAGGGAGAAAAAGTCCAACTGGTAGGTTTCGGAACCTTCATGACCAGGAAAAGGGAGAGCAGGGAAGGCAGAAAACCTGGAACCGGCGAAAAAATCAATATTCCGGCCAGCACCGTTCCCGTATTTAAAGCTGGCAAAGGCCTCAAGGAAAAATTAAACAAATAAGCAAGATTTGATAACGTGATGACAAGGTAAAACTTCATTACTGAAAAAAGGTTTTTCTACAATTGTAATGCCTTACCCGGAAAGTAAGCTTGCCGGGTAAGGCATTCTTGCATGCTTTCAAAAACACTAAAAGGGCCGATATTCCTATCCGTAGCTTTCAAGATCGTGCCTTGTAAGGATGGAACGCACCTCAAAACCTTTTTTCTCCAGCTTCTCTCTGCCGCCTTCCTGGCGATCCACAATAACCAAAACTTTCTCGATACGGCACCCTTCATCCTGCAGGTTTTTCGCCGTTTTCGAAATGGACTTGCCGCTGGTAAGCACATCGTCCAGCAGCAGCACCGGTGCCCCTTTTTTCAAAGTAGGCCCCTCTATTTTACGTGAGCTTCCGTGTTTTTTGGCTTTTAGCCTGTCATAGAAAATATCCATGGGCATTTCAAACGGGGGCGCACTGCTGAGAACGCTAATCGCTGCCGCCAGCGGCACAGCACCCATAACCGGGCCGCCTACAGCCCGGGCTTTCATTTCCTCCCGTTTGATAAAATGCAGCACGTAAAGAGCCAGCTTAAAAAGCCCCTCCGAGGTTAATAGCACCTCTTTACAGTCCACATAAAAATCACTCTCTCGCCCAGAAGCCAGCTTAACCTTGCGCCGCTGAAAAGCCTTTTCATAAACAAGTCGCAGAATATCTTTATGAAGCTCCTCCAATTATGCTCACCCTCCTGACAATCAACTTTGCCCTGCAGCACCTAGTTCAAAAGCGTCGTGCAGCACTCTTACCGCCAGTTCTGTATAACGGGAATCGATCACACAGGAAATTTTTATCTCAGAGGTGCTGATCATGATGATATTTATCCCCTCGCCAGCAAGGGCCTGGAACATCTTGGAGGCCACCCCTGGATGGGTTTTCATCCCGTCTCCCACAATGGAAACCTTGGCAATATCCCTGTCGTAAAGCACACCGTCTGCTCCTATCTGCCGAGCCACGGTTTCCACTGCTTTCACGGCAGTGTCCAGATCTTCTTCCGGAACGGTAAAGGTCACATCGGTATAGTTGTCCCGGCTGATGTTCTGGATAATCATATCCACATTAATTCCCATTTCTGCCAGGGGGGCAAAAATACGACAAACTACCCCTGGTGTATCTGGAACACGCAGCACCGAGATCTTGGCCTCTCCCCTGGTATAAGTAACCCCTGCTATTAGAGCACCTTCCACTTCTTCACCTTCTTTACAAACCCTGGTACCTTCCTCGTTGTTGAAGGAAGAACGCACCAGGAGATTTACTCCAAACCTTTTCGCCATCTCCACGCAGCGGGTATGAAGCACCTTGGCCCCCAATACCGCCAGCTCCATCATCTCATCATAAGAAATCTGCTGCAGCTTGCGCGCTTCGGCACATATTCCGGGGTCACAAGTATAAACCCCTTCCACATCAGTATATATTTCACACATATCTGCCTGCAAGGCAGCAGCCATGGCCACAGCGGTGGTATCCGAGCCTCCCCGCCCCAGGGTGGTAATATCACCTTCCTGGTTGACCCCCTGAAAACCGGCTACCACGGCCACTTCTCCCTTTTCCAAAGCTTCGCGCAGCCTTTCTGTCCCAAAATCCTTGATCAAAGCAGCAGAGTACTTCCCATCCGTAAAAACAGGTAGTTGAAAAGAGAGAAAAGAGCGGGCTTTTACACCCATCTCTTCCAGGGACATGGCTAAAAGCGCCGCGCTGACCTGCTCACCGCTGGAGAGCAGCACATCGTATTCCCTGGAAGGCAGACGAGGATTCACCTCCCGCGCCAGCCCGATGAGACGGTCTGTCTCGCCGCCCATGGCAGAAACTACCACGGCCAAGCCGTCCACCTCTTTAAAGCGTGATGCGATGCGGCGAGCCACCTCCCGGATCCTCTCCGGCGTTCCCACCGAAGTCCCCCCGTACTTTTGAACGATAATTTTCGCAGATCCTGTTTTCTCTGAACAGCTCATAGAAACAGTATATCATAATCTTTCTGAAAAGAAAAAGTCCCCCCAAAAAATATCAGAGCTGACGCATGAAATATTTTAAACACGCTATACACCTTATTATTACTTTTACTTTTACTTTTATTGACCGCCTTTTCCTTCTCGGGTTATAATTAAGCCGCTCTTACCTTCCCGAAAAGGAGATTTAAGGTGCCCACAAATAAAGCGGTGATCAAGGCCAGCAACCTCGGAAAAAAGTATAACGGGAAAGCTGTGGTTAAAGGTATAAACTTCTCGGTTTACGCGGGAGAATGTTTTGGTATCCTGGGCCCTAACGGGGCCGGGAAAACTACGGTGGTAAAAATGATCTGCACCCTTTCACCCCTCACCTCGGGAACCCTTACCGTTTCGGGGCTGGATGTGGGGACAAAGCCACGCCTCATCAAGCAGCAGATCGGTGTGGTAGGCCAGGAGAACAACCTGGACCCGGAGCTTACCGTATGGGAAAACATGCTGATCTTTGCCCGCTTCTACGGACTGCGTCCTCCGCGGATCAAGGAACACCTGGAAAATCTGTTGCACCTTATGGAACTCTCCGAAAACCACCGAACCAGGGTAGAAGTGCTCTCAGGCGGGATGAAAAGACGCCTGGCCATAGCGCGAGGTCTTATTAACAACCCCTCCCTCCTTGTTCTGGACGAGCCCACCACGGGCCTGGATCCCCATGCACGCCACGTAACCTGGCAGCAACTGCGGCAGATCCAGTCCAGGGGGATCACTATCCTTCTTACCACTCATTACCTGGAAGAAGCCTCTTACCTGTGCGACAGGCTGGTCATTATGGACGATGGGCTGATCCTGGAAGAAGGCTCTCCCAGGGCCTTGATTCTAAAACACGTGGGGAGTAAAGTGCTGGAGATCGGCCTGGATGAGAGTGGCAGACAGTGGCAGGAACAGCTTGGCGGCACCCTGGGAACCATTCTTAAAGGACACCTGCGCCTGGGAAACGTACTCTACCTCTACTCCGACAACGGTGAAATTCTTTCTCAAAGGGCAGCTAAAATTTCTGCGCCTTCCTCCTACCGCCTCCTGCGCACAGCCACCCTGGAAGACGTATTTTTGAAGCTGACCGGCAGGGGGCTGGAAGGTACTAAAAGAACAGATGGACAGGTTCCTTTTTTGCCTGACCATAACCCCAAGGAGGAAAAACACCGTTATGAATCATAAAGGGAACCTTCTCACCACCTACCGCCCCCAGCTATCCCTGCTCTTTCTCCAGGTATTTCGCCGCAACATGATGGTTTTCGCCAAGTTCTGGCGTTCCAATGTAATGTTCAACTTTCTCGAACCCCTCCTCTACCTGGCCGCCCTGGGAACGGGGCTGGGAATATATATTCCCGAGATCCAGGGAATGACCTACCTGGAGTTCATAGCCCCGGGGATCATCGTTGCTTCTGCCATGTGGTCCAGCTCCTTTGAATGCACCTACGGGAGTTTTATCCGTCTGGAGATCCAGAAAACCTATAACGCCACCATTACCACGCCTGTGAGCCTTGACGAAGTGGTCATTGGGGATATCGCCTTCGGCGCTTTCAAGAGCTGCTTTTACGGCAGCATTATCCTCTTAGTGCTCCTGGCCCTGGGGCTTATCTCTTCCCCCCTGACCCTTCTGGTGCCCTTTGTTCTCTTGCTTTTTGGGATCGTTATCTCCCAGCTTTCCATGATCTGGACCAGCCTGGCCCCCAACTTCGAAATTTTTGCCTATTATTTTACCTTAATAATCACTCCTATGTTTCTTATCTCCGGGGTGTTCTTTCCCGTGAGTAATTTGCCCCCGCCCATCCAATGGCTGGCCTGGCTCACCCCCCTCTTCCACGCTGTAGAACTCTGCCGCGGCTTTATCACGGGAATGGTTCCTCCTCTCTATCCCTACCATATCTTGTTCCTTGTGCTCTTTGCCCTGCTGCTTTTCTTCCCCCCGCTGATCCTAATGCGCAGGCGCCTTATCAAATAATAACCGGCAGCAGCCCCGTGCTATACATCGCTACCCTTAATCTGCTATAATAAGCAATAATAGAATAGGTGCTACACAGAACCAACCACAAGGAGGAGAAAAATGAAAAATTATCGCGTCGCGGTGTTGCCCGGAGACGGAACAGGACCGGAAATGGTCCGTGAAGGTGTTAAAGTGCTGCAGGCCGCCGCTGAAAAGTACGGCTTTGGACTTGGCTTTACCGAATACAATTACGGAGGAGACCGCTACCTGGAAAGCGGAATAGTCTTAAGTGAGGACGAGATCCAAGATTTAAAAGAATATCCCGCCATTTTTTTGGGAGCCATAGGACATCCCCAAGTAAAACCCGGCATCCTGGAAAAAGGAATCCTTCTACGCCTACGCTTTGAACTGGACCAGTACATAAACCTACGGCCCGTCAAGCTTTACCCGGGGGTGGAAACTCCGTTAAAAGATAAAGGTCCGGAAGAGATAGACTTCGTTGTGGTACGGGAAAATACAGAGGGTCTTTACGCCGGCAGCGGCGGAATTCTGCGCCGGGATACTCCTCACGAAGTAGCGGTGCAGGAGTCCATCAATACTCGCATGGGGGTAGAAAGGTGCCTGCGCTTCGCTTTCGAATACTGCCAGAAGCGGAACATGAAAAAAAAGCTGACTCTCTGCGGGAAAACCAATGTGCTCACCTACGCTTTTGACCTTTGGGAGCGAGTGTTTTACGAAGTGGGAGAAGAGTACCCTGATATTGAAAAGGATTATGGACACGTGGACGCAGTATGCATGTGGATGGTCAAAAACCCGGAACAGTTCGATGTGATAGTTACCGATAACATGTTCGGGGACATAATAACGGACCTGGGAGCAATAATCCAGGGAGGAATGGGTATCGCAGCAGGGGCCAATATCAACCCGGAAGGCACCTCCATGTTCGAGCCTATCGGAGGCTCATCCCCCAAATATACCGGGCTCAACATTATCAACCCCCTTGCTTCTATCTGTGCGGGCAGCATGCTCCTGGAACACCTGGGAGAAAAAAAGGCCGCTGCTGCGGTGGAAAAAGCCGTCATCACAGTCTGCGACGGCAAAATCAATAGTCTCTCCGCAGGAAAGATGGGCTACAGCACCAGCGAACTGGGTGACCTGGTGGCAAGCTTAATAAACTAAGCAGGGCGCCCCGGGCCTGGAGGCAGGAGACAGGAAAAAATATGAAGCAGCAGGAAAGCGCCGAAAAAAAATTTAAAAGGATCAGGGTTTTAGAAAGGCCTATCGATGCCCTTACCCAGGAGGAAGCACTGGAGATCATCCGCAGGGACTGGAAAAACCGGGATAGGGTGATGCACATCATCACAGCCAATCCCGAAACGATCTACTGCTGCAGCAGAGACCAAACACTGGAACAATGCATGGAAGAAGCGGAGATGGTAACCGCCGATGGTAGCGGGGTGGTCCTGGCTTCCCGGCTCATGGGATCTCCCCTGCCGCAAAGAGTGGCCGGGTACGATCTTATGCGTAGAGCTTTGGTCGAAGCTGAGCAACTGGAGATTCCCGTCTTCCTCCTGGGCGCAGAACCCCAGGTGCTCCGGCAGGCGGTGGAAAAAATAAAAAATGAACACCCCGCCTTAACCTTGGCGGGAAGTCATCACGGGTATTTCCGGGAAGAGGAGGAGGAAGCAATCCTTCGCGAAATTACTGCCGCCAGGCCGGGGCTTCTGCTGGTAGCCATGGGGGTCCCCCGCCAGGAAAGGTGGATCTGGCGGTACAAAAAAAAGCTTCCTCCCTGTGTTGCCATTGGTGTAGGAGGCAGTTTTGACATTTTGGCCGGAAAAACAAAAAGAGCACCCCTTTGGATGCAAAAAAGCGGCATGGAATGGCTCTACCGCCTGACCAGGGAACCTCGTCGCCTGCGCCGCATAGCACTTATCCTGCCTCTTTTCCTTTTCAAGGTAACCCTCCGCTCTCTTCAAAAAAGGGCGCCTTCAAAAAACAGGGAGTAGAATGTTAAGCATTATTCTTTTTTTGTTTCTTTTTCTTTATTAAACGCAAATTTGCACGCAATTTTTGCCCTTAGCTTTTGCCATATATAATGCATTATCTGCTTTTTTAAGCATTTCTTCTTTACTTAAAATTTCTCCCGTGTTAGCGGTTACCCCAATACTCACGTTGTAATTTATATTATTGCCGTCATACTGGATGAAATCTTTTTCGATTATCGACCTTAACCTTTCTGCTACGATTAATGAGTCCTCCAGGCCTATACCAGGTAAAATTATACCGAATTCTTCTCCTCCTAGTCTTCCAGTGATATCAACTTTTCTTTTGTTGTCAATAATAATAGTAGCCAGGTGCTGCAGAGCATAATCTCCTGCGCCGTGGCCAAATGTGTCATTAATGTTTTTGAAGTGATCGATATCAAGCATCATAAGAGAAAAAACCTGGTTATAGCGCCGAGCTCGTTCAGTTTCTTTTTCTAGTTCCTGCATGAAAAACCTGCGGTTCCACAGGCCGGTTAATTCATCAGTGGTAGCCATAAGCCGCAGCTTATCTTCTGCTCTTTTTTGATCGGTTACATCGCGAAAGCTCCATAACCTCCCTACAAACTCCCCTCTTTCACTAAGCGGGCGTGAAAAGCTCTCAAAAACTCTTCCGTCGCTAAAGTAAATCGTTTCCGAGAGTTTTTCCCCTGAGCTGAAAAACTTCCGAGTTTTTTCCAGGAAGGCTTCTGGCTCCTGCAGCTGCTCTCTAATAGCATCGAACAGTGCTTGTTCGCCTGCAGCGACTATGACATCTTGAGGTATGCCCCACATCTTGTGTAAACGCGAGTTTGTATAGATTGCCCGTCTATCATTGTTCACCAATAGTATTCCATCGCCGGTAGATTCAATAATAGCTCGTAACTCATTAGCTTTCTTGTTAAGTGAGTCCTCTGCCAGTTGTTCTATAGTTTCCGCAAGAGCTGCTATTTCATGGTTGGAGTATTTATAAGCAGTCTCTGCGGTTTCTGTTTTGGGTTTGCCCTGAGTAATATCTTTAACTCTTTGGCTCAAGCTTATTAAAGGCCGGGCCAATCGTATTTGGAAGACTTTGTTGTGCAAAATTCCCAGGAACAGAATCAGGCATATACCTATCAAGGTATATGATAATATGCGCAAAACCAGGGGCTGCATTATTTCCGAGCGATCCACCGCCGTGGCAACTATCCAGCCCGTAGCATCCAGCGTGTTATAATAACCCCATGTTTCCTTGCCGTCCAACGTGTAAGATAATTCCCCCTCTTGCCCGGTTATTTCTGCCTTTATTTGAGGTATCTTCTGGTCAATATATTCCTCATCCGGGTGTATAATAATTTTACCGTTCTCCTCCATAATATACGTTCGCTGGGATTCATATAGACTTTTTTCCTCCATCAACGTGACTATTTCTTCCATAGAGCAGTCGATGGCAACAACACCGTTGTAGCTACCATCTCTTGCTTTTAACACTTTGGACTGGGAAATAAGCCATTCCTGTGTTTTTGCCTCCCGGTAGGGTAAGCCAATTGATACTGCAGGTTTTTCCTCCATGGCAGCGGTGTACCATGGTCTAACCGTGGGATCATACCCTTCTACAGGGGTGTATTCATTTATTAATAGCAACCCATTTTCGTATCCGGAGTATATTTGTTATATTATCATTTACTTTTTTATAATCTCTATACATCTTCAACGCTCTTTCGCTGCTCTTTTCATCACCTGCTGCGTTTATTATATCAGGATTATTTGCAAGCACCTCAATAGTGTTGCTTATTTCTTTAAAGTATCCTTCAGTGAAAGCGCTGATTTCCTTATTCGTTCCTTGTGGTGAGCTCAAAGCACTTTCCCGGCCAACTTGAAAAAGAGTAATTGAAAAGAGAAAACTAACTACCAGGAGTAAGCTATTATAAAGAGCAAACCTAAATAGAAAACTTCTTTTTTTATGGGAAATCGCATTTTTCTTATAAGCTCATCAAACTCCGCTCAAGTACAATATTTTCTGTAAAATCCTGTGACAAAAAAATTAGTGTTTCAATGAAAATGCTCCCGATTAACCGGGAGCTATGTAAAAAACTCCATATTTTCTTTTCAAGCGGCCAACTTACGTTTGGATAGTACCTACTTCCCCTCCCCGACAGCACAGCACAAGTAAACAAAAACCTTATAATGGTTCTGCCGCTGCTTCTTTGACTTCCTCTTCTTTAATCTCTTCTTTTCCCTTTATATAGCGATCCACTTTGTCCCGGATCTCATCTTCTTTGGGAATAAGATAGCTAACACCGTTAATCATGGTGTGAGAACCGGGCAGCGTGGCTGTATTGATCTCCTCGATGTCAACACCTTTTATCCTGTTAGCCAGCGTAATGGCCTGGCTCAGCTCCAGGTCGGTCTTCACATTCCTGGCAATCTCCGGCATGAGGCGCGGGAACTTCAAAATATTCCAGAAAGTAAGCACATCTTCTACTAGGATGCTTAGCAGCTTCTGTTGGCGTTCCACACGGCCCAAGTCTCCCTGGCCGTCACTGCGATAGCGCACATACTGCAGGGCTTTATCACCATCAAGAGTCTGCAAACCCGGATCAAGTTCAATGGTAACATCGATCCCGTAATAACGCATCCTGCTTTCCACTTCCAGCTCAACTCCGCCTAAAATATCGACAATATTTTTAAAGCCCTCAAAGTTTGTGGTTACGTAGTGATCCACTCTCACATCCAGAAAATCTTCTACCGCCTGGCGGGTAAGAGCCACCTCTCCGTAAGCATGGGCATGGTTTATCTTATCTAGGCCGTAACCAGGTATTTCCACGCGCATATCGCGCGGGATAGATACAATGTTGATTTCGTTTGATTTTTTGTTCAGGGTCAGCAGCATGAGGGTATCGGTCCGTCCCGTCATATTGCTTCCACGCCCGTCCAAACCAAGAACAAGGACGGTCATAATATCAGGGAGTGATTCCCTCTCCTCCCGTTCAGGAGAATCCCCGGGAATGCTTCCGTTGTCACCATTACGGCCTATAAAGCTGTTCAAACCGTCACGGCCGTTTTGGACCTCCTGGTAAATTTCTCCCCAGAGAGTATTAAACCAATACCCCATCCCGAAAACTGCAGAAGCCATGAGGATTACCAGGCCCCAAAAGATTGGACCCCCCCAAAAACCTTTGCGGCGCTTATTTTTTACACTATTGTTCTTGCTCACCCTTATTCATTTCCTTTCACTCTGGCCTGCCCCAACAAATCACCAGAGCCAATTATACCTGAAAACGGAGAAAACAACAACAGAAAAAGGAACTTAAAAGCTTTATTCAGGAATCTTTTTCCAATTTCTGATGGACTTCCCTGCTAAGAATAATCTGCTCCTGCTCATCCAGGGTATCACCATCTTCCAACCTTTGTAGAAGGGCACCTGCCTGTTCATTTTCCTCCTGGAGACGAGAAAGCTTCTGCTGTTGTTTATTTGCTTTTTCTTCCAGTTCTTCCAGTTCCAGATCAATCTCCAACCTCCGCCCCAGGAAAGAAAGCGTAGTTTTAACTGCCAGGGGATCTTCACTGGCTGCCAGGTAAAAAGGAATTTCTGGCCAAAGGCTTATCCCGGCCAAACCCCTCCTGGCAGCAACCCACAGCAGGTAGCTGCTGGTCGCAGGATGGCCTTCCCATGTCATAGGTTCTAACTCCTCTTCTTCAAATCTTTCCAGCAGCTCTGCCTGGTTGAAAACCGCCAGGATTTCCCGCGGCATACTATGGCTAACCAGGGAAGGAGCACCATTAATTGTATAAAGTTCTTTTATACCGCACTCTTTTTCCCCATAATCCAATATACTATTCAAAAACTGGTAATTATTTAGAGATGGCTCTTCGCTGGAGAACAGGAGAAGTCCCGCCTCCCCGCAGGCCCAAAACCTGCTATCGGGCACCTGAACAATATTATCCCGAAAAGTAGCTCCCTCAAAGGAGAAAAAGCCCGCCGGCTTTATCTCCGCAACTTCCTCACCGCCCAGTGCTTCTACCAAAAAGTTGATAACCTGGTTCCCGACTCTAGCCACATCACTGTTTTGCCAGCCCACTATCAGGGTGGAGCTCTGCAGAGGCGGCTCTTTCAATATATTGAAAAGAACATCAGACCGGTCTGTCATCGTCCTCGTCCCCCTTTTCCTGCTCGTCAGTAATAGACTTAAGGAACTCGTCCAGGTTCTCCTTCATCCACTCCGCTTCCATTTCGCTGATCGGAACAGGCTTTGCTTCCGTCTTACGCTGGTCGTATATCTCTTTTACTTCTTCCGGGAACTTTTCATAAAAACTCTCGATAATCCTGTCCACCTCTTTGCTCTGCCTGTCCAAAATGCCGGGACGTGTCTCAACTCCGAAAATGGAACCGTACGCCTCCAGGATTGATTTGGAGGCCTTGGTATAAGGAAAGGGAACCCTGGCCAGCCAATCGGGGATCTCTCCCATCAAGCAGACCGCTTCCAGACCCTTTTTCTTGGCAACGGCCAGCATTAGACCGTTCATACCGGTGATAACACCTTCACCGCCGGCTTCTCCCAGCTCGCTCATAGTTACCAGGTTCGGGTAACGTTTCAGCTCCTTAACCAGTTGCACCGAACTGGCCACCGCTACTACTCTGGGTTTAACCTGATGATGGGTCATGGAAACACAAGCGCCTGAAGTATAAATCCTGCGGCAACCGTGTTTTTTAGCCACCTCGACCACGCTCTCCGCCATCTGGTAAGCCTTTTCACCATATGCATACATTTTCTCCCTACCGCCGGGCTGCTCTTCCCCGGTAAAGAAAAGTAGATCCTTCTCCTCCCGCTCATGGTAAAAAAACCTGCTCCTGGGAAACCATAAATCCTGCAGCACCCCATTTTGAATATGCACTTTATGAGGATCAAAATATTCCCAGGGCTCAATTTGTCCTAGTTCCTTGGCCTTTAGCTGACCCCTCAAAGTCTCGACAGCAATTAAACCAATATTACCAATCCCCGGCCAACTGCATATCATATCCGGATTCTTTAACTGTGGTTCACCGTACATAACAATACCCATATACACTTTCCTTTCTCAATATTGTTGAACTTGTGTTGTTATTATTTTAGCACAAATAAGCGCGAATTGCTATAAAGATGAGCTTCTAATCTCCCTGAGCGATAATCTCGCTTTCTTTAAACTTCCAGTAATCCAGCACAATTTCTTCCCCCGGGAGGGTAACAATAAACTCTTCGTCATAAGGTCCCGTGAGAAGTTTCTTGAAAACCCTCAAGGAACCCTTTATTACCTGCTGCTCCATTCCCAGCAAAGAGGTCAGCTCTTTTATTTTTTCCTGGTAGGGAGCAAGATCATAAGCTCCGGTATCAATAAGCGCAAACCTCTCATAATGTTTAAGCATCATCTCCATTAACTCCTGGGCCCTTTCGGGGCCGTATTTCTCCCGGGCATATTCATATTCCTGAACCAGGCTTCTTTCGTACTTTAACCAGCCGGCCGTAAAAAAATAAGTAGCTTTCTCCTCTTCCCTCTTTTTCCTCTCTTGGGAGGAGCCTAAAAGCATAGAGATACAATCATCAAGGCGTGGCAAAACTAACCTGGAATAATTAGAACTTATCCCTTGCAAAGCTGTCCCGCAGTAACCAAAAGCCAGCAAAACGGTCTCAGCCTCCTGTAATCTTTCCAATTCCTCCCCGATCTTTCTCTGCAGTTTTTCAGTCGTATTATGCAGCCCCGATTCTATCCAATAAACAGGGTAAGAAACCTCAGTTTGCATAATAGCCATATTCAATTCATCAGAAACCGTCTGGCATGCCAGAACAGCTGTATTCATCTACTTGCCGTCCCCCTTCAAGAAATAAGTTGAACTATACTTTTTCTTTTATTATAACATACTCCAAAAAGACCCGACTTTTACAGTTTAAAATGGCGAAAGCCCCAGCTATGTAGAAAGCACGGGGCTTTTTTGATTTTGCGGTAAAATATTTTTGTTATGCTAAAGGTTGATATTTTTCAAGAATTTGTTGAACACCTCCTGCCGCAGATAGATATTGTAGCAATCTGTACCGTATGTATCCTGGATTAATTCGTAGTCCAGGGCAATCTCGTTTTCATCCGAATATGCCAGCGTGTCCACAAGATTGCCTTTTTTATCAAGAATTTTTTGAAACGCAATGGCTCCGCCTACATCGTCAAGATGAACAATGCCACCCTTTAAAACCTGGCATGTTGCAGCACCGAGCGCCCTGGCGATTCGTTCGGCTGAAATGGCCTTTTCTCCCATGTGATGTTGGATGATGCGAACGATGAGCAGCGCGACAAAACAGATCAGGAATTGGGCGCGGATATGCTCATTGGTACTGACGAACACAGGTCTGGCATCAAGGTCTGATTTTAAAACTTTAAAGGACTGCTCTATGCGCCAAAGCCCGCTGTAGACCTGGCGTATTTTGCGTTCATCATAATCAAGCTCGCTGGTGATAATGCAAAAAAAGCCGTCAAACATCGCGTCTTTCTCTGCCTTCTCCAGGTCCACGCTGCGCAGCTTTTTCGTATCTTCTAAAACCTCACCGGTTTTTTTGTCAACAATACTTTCCTTTGTATACTCATCGACACCCTTCTTGATGCTGTAGGCATTGTTCTTTACAGATTTCGTAGCTTTTTTTGGCTTTTCTTTTCGTTTACGTTTAGCCATGTCGGCTTCGGCTTTGCTCCAATAAAGAAGTACTTTCCTTTTGCGTGCTACTTTTTTTCCTTCCCTATCTTTGCCTTCGTATTCTTCCATGAACAGCTTGTATTTGTATGTATCACTTTCGTTCGAGATCCAACCGCTTTTATCAAATAGCTTTTCATGGTAACGCTTTCCCTTTTTCCCTTTTAGAACTTGCGAGAAGACAAATCCATCACCACTTTCTACGATCATATCGATATTTTTTGAAGAATTGACCCCCTTATCAGCAACCACAACCAGCCTGCCCAGACCGTATGACTCTTTGACCTCATTCATGGTCGGCTGAAGCGTAAGTGACTCGCTTGTATTACCGGGGAAGATCGACATGCTGATTGGAAGTCCATTGGAATCTATGAAAAGGCCCATTGCAGTGATTGGGTCAATGCGGTGCTCTTTCGACACACCCCTTTTTCGCAGGTCCTCTTCACCATTAGGGAAGTCTATCTCGAAAAAATAGTTGGTCACATCATAGA
>CAZMLU010000032.1:15697-19031 GCA_964567295.1 uncultured Desulfovibrionaceae bacterium | reverse complement strand
TTCCATAGTTACACCCCACTTGATCAAGGTAGCCTTGAATGTTAATCATTACTTATTTAGGCAAGCAAAATAGTAAGTACAATATAACATATTTACATAATCAACTCAAACCTCTAATAATTAATAGATTCCTGGACAACAAAGAAGGCCCTCTCTGCTTTGCACTTTGCCGTATATGTTCAGAGGAAAGAGTTCCAAGGGCACAACGTCTAGTTAGAGGACCGTTTTGGCAAAATTATTACTTTCAATAAAAGAGGGCAATATTTCCCGGGAAATATTGTTACTGTTTTTCAGAAGGAATTCGCTGCAGCTTAACCCCTAGCCCGGAAAAGCGTTCTTCAATTCTTTCATACCCCCGGTCCACATGTTCCAGACCGTCCAAATATGTCTCCCCGCCGGATACAAGCCCAGCGATAATAAAAGCTGCGCCTCCCCGTAGATCACTGGCCATTACCGGGGCTCCCGTCAATTCATGTCCACCCTCTATAATAGCAGTTCGCCCTTCCAACTTAATCTTGGCTCCCATTTTTCGCAACTCATCCACATGCCGGAAGCGCCTCTCAAAAACATTTTCAGTAATAAAACTGAGCCCGGAAGCCAATGTTAATAACACCATGGCAGGGGGTTGCAGGTCGGTAGGAAATCCCGGATAGGGAAATGTTTTCAGATCTGAGGGGAAGAAAGGATTGTTAGCCATGATCTTAATCCAATCAGGCCCAACCTCAACTTCCTTTCCTACTTCTCTTAATTTCGCAATAATTGAGTCCAGATGTTTTGGTATCACCTCTTCAATTATTGCCTCTCCTCCGGTAGCCGCAGTAGCGATCATAAACGTCCCTGCTTCGATACGATCAGGGATAACATTATGTTCCACCCCTCCAAGTTCCTTAACACCCTGAATCTTTATAACATCTGTTCCGGCGCCTATCACATGTGCGCCCATAGCATTTAGAAAATTTGCCACATCCACAATTTCAGGCTCTTTGGCTACATTTTCTATAACTGTTTTCCCTTCTGCTAAAACCGCAGCCAGCATAATATTAATTGTTGCTCCTACGCTTACCACGTCCAAATAAATATGCGCTCCAGTCAATTTCTTGGCCTTAAGTGTTACCATACCCCGTTCCATTTCTACTTGCGCACCTAAGGCAGAAAATCCCTTGATATGCTGGTCGATTGGGCGAGGTCCCAGATCACAACCGCCAGGCATAGGAATCTTCACTTGCTTGAAACGTCCCAACAAACTACCCATCAGGTAATAAGAAGCTCTCAGTCTGTTGACCAAATGTTGCGGAGGATTATAACCATATACCCCGGCAGAATTAATGATCAGGCTTCCTTCATCATTGAAGGAAACTTTAGCTCCAAGGGCAGATACGATCTCCACCAGCATATGTATATCAGTTATCCTGGGCAGATTACTTATGACTGCCTGACCTTCAGTAAGTAAAGCCGCTGGCAAGATAGCTACAGCAGCATTCTTGGCACCATTAACTTTTACCCTTCCCTGTATCTTTTGTTTTCCCGTAATCAAAAGTTTTTCAGACAAATATATGCCTCCTTAAATCTCGGTTGATAGAGGATTATTTTAATTATTTTTAACGCTCTAGAGAGCCAGTGAAAGCGTTAATATAATATATTTCGCCATTGTTTAGACGAATCCTCCACACAGGTGGAATCTCCCACCTATCGGCATCATATTTTTGGCTATAATATCCTAAAGAAAATTCAACAATCTCTGCTCCCGAAAACCCCCCTCTATGAGCTTCCAGAAAACGAAGCAATGCATTAGAAGGTGGAATAATTTCCCTTGTTTGCTCTGCAAACTCTCTCGGCTGCAGACGGTACAGATGAAACTTCTCAATATGCTCTCTCTTCATAAATAACTCTAAATATCCCGTATAAAGGGGAAAGCCCTCAAATTCTTGCGAAAAATAAAGTATCACCTGATCCTCGTTCATCTTATAGAAATCGTAGCTGAAACCTTGCATGAAAGATATCTGTTCTATATAATCTTCTGCTATTTCAACATGATCTTCTACAGTAAACTCATCTTCACTTTCATCTTCGGGAATACTCTGCCTTTCAAAAGCAAATGAACCTTCGTCTCTAAAAGCAATTTCGTAGTCCCCAAAATAGTATGTAAATACTTCTTCTCCGACTTCGGTTCCAATTCCATTTTGCGAAATATAACTGCTTTCTATGAGAACCTCAGGAAGAGCCCGTTCTTCTCCTTCAAAAACATTCCACAGCTCAGCAATTAGCTTCTCTTCCTCTATCCTCCACGGCTCTACAACCAGGTAAGCGCACCGCATTCCTCCCCGAGGTAAGGGAATATCTATCGCCAGTTCAGCTTCATCCAAAGCTTCTTCAAGCCTGGTAATATTTTCCTCCTGGCTGAAAAAATCCGATGTCCCTGCCTCATTTTCAAAGATATGATAAAGGAGAAAAATATTTAAAAGTAAAAATGTAATTATTAGGACGGTTTTAGCCCTGGAAAGATCCATAATTTCACCACCATAGAGAATAAGCTGAGTTGAAACATTTACCTCATCAGGAAAGCTCTTCGAGGCTTCTCCAATGCAAGTATATTACTTCTGTTTCTTCAAAAACTACCTTCCAGGCAGGAACAGCCCTCTTATTTTCTTCGCTTACAACATACATAACAGGCCTTAAGGATAGCAAAGTGGCCTTTTGATCTTCGAATTGATCTTTATTAAGACTGAGTGCCTCGCAAAGAGCTTCTGCATAAGGTTTAAAGGGAGAACTTTCTTTATTATTACGAACTATAAAAAAGTATCTGCTGTAAAAAGGGACACCTTGTTCATTAACCAGCATCTCACTTCCGGAGTTTTCCCCATCGAGAGGAAAGCCGTTAAAGACAGGGCTCCATCTAAATCTATACCCTTTCTCTGTTATATTAGACTCTACAAGATAACTCCCATCCTGCCAACCACCATAAAGACTCTGGCTTTCAGCACCTTTATTTAAAGCGGAACTATAGGATATAGTGCTAAGACCTCTTTCTAACATGGGAGCTGCATATTCCACCAGCCCATTAGGGTAGATTCGCAGTCCCCTTTCACCGTCAGTAAAAAACAATGCTTCATCCCTTTCTTCAATTCGCCTGGCCATAGAAGGATCAAAGAAGAATGCTTGAACGAGTTCAGCTATGGGAATATCTTCCTTTTCTAAAACAATCTCGACCCCCTCAAGCTCCTCTTCGGGGACAAATAAATTACCTTTCGTCTCTATTTCCCAGATATGTTCTGGAGTTTCGTCTTCCCGAATATCTTCTTCTTCCTCTTCCTCTACTTCCTCTACTTCTTCTACT
>CAZMLU010000032.1:0-15597 GCA_964567295.1 uncultured Desulfovibrionaceae bacterium | reverse complement strand
CTACTTCTACTACTGAGTCCTCTTCCTCATTAGTCAATTCATTTTCTTCATTTTCTTCATTTTCTTCCGGGGAATCCCCTTCTTTTTCCTCTTCTGATAATCCATTGTTTATCTCTTCCGCATTTTCCTCCGCAGCCGGGTCTTTGTATATGTCTGTTTCCTTTTCTATCTGCTCTCCCAACTGTTTTTCACAATCCCCTGTTAAATCCAGGGAGAAAGAGTTCGGAAGTTGGGTATAATAAAGTCCTTGTGCTAAAGAAAGGTTTTCGCGAAACGTCTCATCCAATTGCAAAGCAGAAGACAAAAGAGTGCCGTTTTCAGCCCTTAAAAACAGATGCCATGAACTTTCATTTTCTGCCATAATTATTTCCTTGATTTCCTCTTCTCTATCATCACCATAAACTCTTTCTGGCGCTAAAAACTCCAGGGGTATAAACGGGCTAAAATAAACCAGCACCTGAACTGATGAATCATTGAGAAGGTTGTTCTTATCTTCTTCACTTATAGCTTGCAACCCATTCGTAAGAATATTTTCTTTCACATTTTCTAAGATAAACCCCCAAAGATCCTCATAACTTTCTTGGCCACGATAATACAGCAGATGTTCATCATGTTTTCCCCTGTAAAGGATCTTTGAAGGTTTAATAATCTCTGATTGCTCAGGGGGAGGGGTAAAAAAAGCATATTCGTAGCTGGGAAGCATAACTTCTTCCAGGTGAGGACCGCCAAACCACAACCTATAAGTAAGTACCATGCTTGAAATAATAAAAAATATAAGCAAAACGGTTTTAGCTTTTTCCAACAATTCACTTGCCTCCTCAAACTACCTTCCCAGAAGTTAGGATAAGAACTCACTTTGGCTATGAATTCGCCTATATGTAAATTCCATATACTGTTTAAGAAATCGTGAACTTAATTATATATTGCGGTTAAAGATTCATCATCTCTGGATATAAAAAGGGGAAGGGAAAAAGTAACCTCTGTTCCCTCGCCGGGTTTGCTTTTCAAAAATATACTACCCCCATGCGCCTCTACAATCTGCTTGGCAATAGAGAGACCCAAGCCGGTACCTCCTGAATCTCTGGAACGAGTTTTATCTACACGGTAAAATCGCTCAAAAACACGTTCGCTTTCATCAGCAGGAATACCAACCCCATTATCGCAGATAGAGATATAAACATAACCATCTCTTTGAAGTGCTTTAATCTCTATTTTCCCGCCTGGCGGAGTAAACTTAAGCGCATTGCTCAACAGGTTTAACAGCACCTGTCTTATCTTATCTTTATCAAAATAGACCGTTATTCTCTCAGGAGGGAGTATAACCTCGAGATCTACTTCATTGACTTTACCTTCCATCTCTAATTGTTCTATAACTTCATCTACTACAGCAGAAATATCGACATTTTCTTTTAGCCATCTTGTTTCTTGATGATCCATTTGGGAAAGGATTAAAAGATCTTTAATCAGTTTAACCATACGCTCAGTCTCGTTCTCCACAACTTTCAAAAAACGCTCTCTGACCTCTGCATTATCCTGGGCACCGTTCAAAAGGGTCTCTACGTAGTTTTTTATAGTGGTCAAAGGAGTTCGAAGTTCATGTGAAACGTTTGCTGCAAACTCTTCCTGCATACGGGAATATGCCCGCTCTCTTGTAAAATCATGCAAAACAACCAGCATGCCTTTTTGCTGCTCTTTTTCCTCAAATGGTGCAAAATGAACCTGCAGCGTTTTTTCATAGGGATCTTTCAGATGAACCTCCTTAGTGGTTGGCTCCTTGCTACTAAGCAACTCTTCGAGTTCCTCATAATCAAAAAACTTACCCAGTACCATTTCACCCGTCATCCCTTGAGTAGGAGAAACCCCAGCCCAGGATAGCATATTTTCTGCGGCAGGATTTAGGTGAATAATCTTTCTTTCATTATTAAAGGCAATTATACCATCGGTCATATAGTTTAAAATAGCTTCCACTTTATTTTTTTCTCCAGATATGGCTCGAAGAGTATCTTGCAGTTGAGAGGTTAAAAAGTTAAACATCTTGCCCAGTTCCCCGATTTCATCCTCGGAGCGCACCTTTATCAGTTGTGAAAAATCACCACCCGCCATGGCTGCAGCCCTTGAAGTTACTTCACGAATAGGCCTGGTAATTGTCCTGGTTAACATAAAACCAACAACGATAGCAATACCCAGAACAATGCTCCATCCGGTAATAAGCATTATTTTGATCTCGTGTAATTTAAGGTATATATCTTCCAGGGACCCTCGCATAAATATAACACCTTCAACAGTTGAGCCCTCTTTGACCGGAAGAGCTAAAAAATAATTGCGCATTCCTGTCTCCGGTTCTACCCTAATGGCTTCTACCGTATTTCCCGCCAGTGCCAGGAGAATATCATCCTGGATTACGCGTTCTCGTGGCAAAGCCAGATAGCTCTGCTCCGCACCTCCCAGCAAACGCCCGTAACGGTCCAGCACCATCGTTTCCGTTCCCGGTGTTCCTCCACCAAATTCAGTGATAAGGGAAGAAATATATTCTGTCTGCTCTCCTCCCTCAACCAGGTAACGGTGAATAAAGCTTCCCATAAGCTCTGCCTGAGAAAGTTGCTGGGAAGCATAGTTGCGCAAATAATAATCTTCTAACGATTTAACCAAATAAACTCCACTCACTTGCATAGCAAACAAAATCAGCAGAGAATAAAGCAAGACAACTTTACCCTGCATGCCGATACGCATCAGGACGGCCTCCTTAAATAATAACCGGCTCCACGCCTGGTACAGATATATACCGGGTTGCCAGGATCATTTTCTATCTTCTCACGCAATCTCCGCACGGTGACATCCACAGTCCGCAAGTCACCGATATAATCATATCCCCATACTTCTTCTAATAATTTTTCCCTACTAAATACATAGCCGGCATTTTCCAACAAAAAAGTAAGAAGAGTAAATTCCCTATAGGTTAGCTCTATTTGCAGAGAACCTTTGAAAAGATCCATTTTACCCTTATCCAAGACCAATTCCCCGCAATATAATATTTCTGCTTCCCGGTCCTGCATTTTTGTGCGCCTTAAGGTCGCTTTAATACGAGCAATGATTTCTCTTGCACTAAATGGCTTAGTTACATAATCATCAGCTCCAAGCTCCAAGCCGAGCACCTTATCCACCTCTGCTTCTTTGGCAGTAAGCATAATAATTGGAACATCCAACTTTTCTCTTATCTGCTTACAGACATTAAAACCATCCAGGAGAGGAAGCATAATATCCAACAAAATTAGGTCCGGCCTCTCTTCAAAAGCCAAGCGCAAAGCCTCTTCGCCATTATATGCCATAACGACCAAGAAACCCTCTTCCTTTAAATTATATTCTAGTATTTCTGCAATAGGCTTTTCATCATCTACAACCAAAATCTTCTCTTTCAGTTTGACCGGCCTCCTGCTTAACTGTTTACCATAATTATTTCGTCCATATTTGTTGAACTCCTGCAACAGGAGGAAAGATTCTAAAATTATGGAGAATAAAAAAAGAGTGGCCTTGCGGCCACTTAAAAATTTATATATTAAGAGGGGGTCAACTCTTATTATTATAATACAACAGGAATATTACATAATTGTTACATTAATTTTAATTTCTGATTACAAATTTTTTTCCTCCTCAGGGGGAAAATTCAGGAGAACGATTTCACACCACTTCCATTCACCAATCTACACAGCTATGAAGCATAGGTCGTCTAATCGAAAATCACATAATAATAGTCTGGTCTCTTCGAGGGCCCACTGATACCATGCCCACCTTAACCTCCGTGATAGTTTCTAAACCTTTCAAGTACTCAAGTGCTTCGCGAGGAAGATCCTTCTTGGTTCTGGCTGCAGAAATATCTTCCTCCCATCCCTTGAAATCCTGGTAGAGAGGATTACATTTTTTCAACATGTGCAGGCCTGCCGGGAAATGATTAATTATATCTTCGCCAACATTATAAGAATAAGCAATTTTGACTTTTTCTAGTCCGCTTAGCACGTCTAACAAAGTCACAGCTAAAAAAGCTGTTCCGTTAAGGCGACAAGAGTACCTTAGTGCAACACCATCTAGCCAACCTATCCTTCTGGGGCGTCCGGTAGTTGTACCATATTCCCCTCCTTTTTCGCGTATACTATCACCGATCTCATCTACCAACTCTGTGGGAAACGGTCCACTGCCGACTCTGGTGCTATAAGCCTTAGCTACCCCCAAAACTTGACCAATTTTTTGCGGAGCAACACCAGCACCGGTACAAGCCCCTCCTGCTATCGGATTAGAAGAGGTAACATAAGGATAGGTGCCATGATCTAGGTCAAGCATGGCTCCTTGAGCTCCTTCAAAAAGGATTTTAGAGCCTTTTTCGATCTCTTCATGCAGTATAATAGAAGTATCGGTTATAAAAGAGACTATACGCCTCGCAAAGGGGAAAAAATTTGCTTCAATCTCCTCCAGGGAAAACCCTTCCACCCCATATATTTTTTCAAAAATCTTGTTTTTTTTCTTTAAGATGAAACTCATCTTGTGCTTAAAAGCAACTTCATCTAATAGATCCCCACAACGTAGGCCCATGCGTATTACCTTATCTGCATAAGCAGGGCCGACCCCCCTCATAGTGGTTCCTATTTTTGCTTCCTCTCTAGATTCTTCTTCCACTTCATCCATTTTTTTATGATAAGGCATAATCAGGTGTGCCCTATCACTGATGAAAAGATTTTTGGGCATTTTCCCTTTCTGCTCCATGGCTTCCAACTCGGAACAAAGAGTAACCGGATCAAGCACCATGCCATTACCCAGAATAGATATTTTGCCGTCGGAGATAACTCCGCATGGCAGGTGATGCAGTTTGAAAGTTTCATCTCCGACAACTACTGTATGGCCGGCGTTAGGCCCGCCCTGATAGCGAACAATTACATCGGAGTTCTCTGCCAGGTAGTCTACAATTTTTCCTTTTCCTTCATCTCCCCACTGAGTTCCGAGAACAGCTACAGCTGAACAATCCATCCTACTTTAATCACCTCGATCTTTGAACTAACCTTCCGCTTGCAAGCGCTGTAAGATCTCCTCTGCAGCCAGTAGCCCGGAAGCAGATGCCTGAACAAGCCCCCTGGTTATACCTGCACCGTCACCTACTGCAAAGAGATTTTTGATCTCAGTTTCCAGGAAGGTATTTAACTCTAAACGATGAGAATAAAATTTTACCTCCACACCGTAGAGGAGTGTACTACGGGAATAAATACCGGGTGCCAGTCGTTCAAGCGCTTCCAACATCTCCAGGATAGAGCGAAGATAGCGGTAAGGCAAGACAAGGCTAAGATCCCCGGGAGTGGCCTCTTGAAGGGTGGGCTTTACGATGCCTTTCGCCAGTCGTTCCACAGTTGTGCGCTGTCCGGCAAGGAGATCTCCTAGTCTTTGGACCAGCACGCCTCCCCCCAGCATGTTAGCTAAACTGGCGATATACCGTCCATAGCGGATAGGCTCTTTAAAGGGCTCTGTGAAATTCTTACTTACAAGGAGGGCAAAATTGGTATTTTCGCTGTGCCTCAGTTTATCTCTGTAGCTATGACCGTTTACCGTAATAACACCTTCACTGTTTTCTAAAACCACTTGCCCGTTAGGATTCATGCAAAAGGTTCTAACCTTGTCGTCAAAAAAAGGGGCATAATAGTGGAATTTAGACTCGTGAACTTTCGATGTGATATCTTCCATTACCCAAGCCGGGATTTCAACCCTCACGCCAATGTCCACAGGGTTATTCTGTATGGTGAGCCCCAGGCGCTTCGACTCCTGAAAAAACCAGGGAGTTCCCTGTCTGCCAGGTGCGCAGATAATATAGGGGGCTAAGAGTGTTTCACCGCTTTCTAATAGCACTCCCTTTACCGTATCATCCTCCACCAGGATCTGCTGCACTGGCGAACGGAATCTTATTGTGCATTTTTTTTGGAGAGTATTACTTATCTCTTGTAAAACTCGGTAACAGTTTTCCGTGCCCAGGTGCCTAATAGGAGCGGGCATAAATTCCAGATTCACCGCTGAAGCACGTCGGCGCAAATCCCTTACCACAGTTTCTTCGGCACCGAATATCTCTGCAGGCGCACCGTGCTCAAGAAAAATGTTATCCACTTGTTTGAAAAGATCTCGGAGCTTATTTTCCTCCAAAATAAATTGCTTAAGGTTGCCTCCAAATTCTGGAGAAAAAGTTAATTTGCCATCGCTAAAAGCTCCTGCTCCGCCCCAACCATTTAGCACTCCGCAACAACTGCAGTTTGCACAAAAACCATCTTTCCGAGGGCAGCTTCTTTCTTCTAATGGAGACCCTTTTTCCAGGATAAGCACACTAAAACCCTTCTCCACGAGGGAAAGGGCTGAAAATATGCCTGCCGGACCAGCGCCTAAAATAATAACCTCAACATCTTTACTCAAATTCACTTTCCACCTTTGCCAGAAAAAAATAGGCTCGCAACTTATACTGCACCGTAACCCGCTTCTTCTTGGGAAGCCAAATTAACAAATTTATTAAAGTGATCCATAAAATAAAGTTCTATCTTACCTGTGGGACCGTTCCTTTGCTTGGATACAATTATCTCCGTAACATGCTTTTTTTCTGTTTCCGGATTATAGTAATCATCTCGATAAATAAACAGAACCAGATCTGCATTAGCTTCAATGCCACCTGATTCGAGAAGATCGCTCAAAATAGGGCGTTTATCATTGCGCTGTTCCACAGCTCTGCTTAACTGTGAAAGAGCTATAACAGGACAGTTCAACTCTTTGGCCAACGCTTTCAAAGAACGGGATATAGAAGATATCTCCTGTTGCCGGTTTTCCAATCTTTCGTGGCCTCGCATTAGCTGCAGGTAATCTATAAAAACTGCAGAGAGCCCTTTTTCCATTTTTAAGCGCCTTGCTTTTGCCCTCATCTCCATCACAGAGATGCCTGCAGTATCATCAATGAAAAAAGGAGACTCGGAGAGTGGTCCAACAGCTTGAGTCAAGCGCGGCCAATCTTCCGAAGAGAGAAACCCCCTGCGCAAACGCTGGGCATCTATTTCTGCCGAAGAACATAACAGGCGTTGTGCCAACTGCTCTCTGGACATTTCCAGGCTAAAAAAAGCTATCGGTGCGCTTTCTTCTAGAGCAATGTGATGCGCAATATTTAACCCCAGGGTCGTTTTGCCCATACTGGGACGAGCAGCTACTATGATTAGATCGGAGTCCTGAAAGCCCGAAGTGAGACTATTTAAATCGGTAAACCCTGTAGAAAGGCCGGTGACTCCACTTTTTCGCTCGTAAAGTTTTTCCAATTTTTCAAAGGTCTGCTCCAGCGCCTCCCGCAAATGAATAAAGCTCTGAGTCTCTTTACTGCGGGCTACATCAAAAATCAGCTGTTCCGTTTCATCCATAAACTCTTCGATATTGTCAATATAACCATAGCTCTTCCGAACTATTTCAGTAGCAGCGTTAATGAGCCGCCGCAGCATTGATTTTTCTTTAACTATCTCCGCGTAGTAAGAGGCATGAGCTGCAGTAGGTGTAGCGTTGGCTATAGAAGCAAGATAAGCCGCTCCACCAGCCTTATCCAGCAACTCCCTATTCTCCATTTCTTCACAGATTGTTACCAGGTCTACAGGCTCACCTTTATCGGCAAGAGCCAAAACGGAATGAAAAATATGCTGATGAGCCTCACGATAAAAATCTTCCTCCGAAAGCACCTCCGCCACTTCGATCATGGCTTCTTTATCAATAAGCATAGAACCAAGGACAGATTGTTCCGCTTCAATATTTTGTGGAGGCATTCGGCCAGCAGTATCTTTCATAACCATCTTTCCCTTCACCTTACAAAATTCTCATTTTAAGCGGATGGCTTATGACTTCACCGTCAAGTCCTTAATTACATGCTTTCAACAACCACCGCAACAGGAACAGAAACCTGGGGGTGAAGTTTCACCTGCACTTCAAAAGTTCCTAACATTTTAATTGGATCTTTCAGTTCAATTTTCTTTTTATCGACGTTTATGCCTTCTGTTTTCAGTGCATCAGCAATATCGCTCGAGGTAACCGAGCCGAAAAGGCGACCTCCCTCTCCAGCTTTGACTTTTATCGAAATAGTTTTTCCTCTGATCTTTTCTCCCAATTCTTCCGCCAGCTCAACCTCCCTGGCGTATTTTTTGGCGTTCAACTCTTCTTTCAGTTGAATATCTTTTAGCCTTCCCGCTGTAACCTCCACAGCCAACTTTTTGGGAATAAGAAAATTGCGCGCATAGCCTGGAGCCACATCCTTTATTTCCCCTTTTTCGCCCAGGTTTGGAATGTCTTCATTTAATATAACCTTCAATTTGCTCAGCTCCTTCCCACCAAGAGTACTTTTTATTCAGAGGTATAGGGCAGCAAGGCCATCTGCCGTGCTCTCTTTATAGCAGTAGTTAACTGCCGCTGGTGCTTGGCGCAATTTCCCGAAATACGTCTGGGGAGGATCTTGCCACGCTCCGTAAGAAAACGGCGCAGCTTCTCACTCTGCTTATAATCTAGATAATCAACTTTGTCCATACAAAAAGCACAAACCTTCTTTTTTCCTTTGCGTTTTTCTCTACGCATATTTTTACAGCTCTCCTTTGCCGAATGGGGGCAGCTTTTTTTAGGGCTTGCCCTCCTTTTCTTCTTTAATGACTATATGATGTTCTAAAAAGGAACGTCATCATCTTTTACTTCAGTACCTTCGTTGTCAAAAGAATCATGCTCCTCTTTAAATCCTTGTTCCATATCCTTGCGAGTTTCCAAAAATACGACCCTTCTGGCTACAACTTCAGCTATACTCCTCCTGACACCCTCTTTATCGTCGTATGAACGAACCTGTAATCGCCCTTCGACAGCCACTCGATTACCTTTATTTAGGTAGGTAGCACAATTTTCCGCTTGCTTTCTCCAGGCCAAGATTCTTATAAAATCGGCCGCTTTTTCACCGGCCTGGTTGAGGGCAGGCCGGTCAACTGCAATCGTAAAGTTAACTAAAGGCACTCCTTCTGTAGCTGTGTACTTTAACTCCGGGTCACGAGCAAGCCTACCAATCAAAACTACTTGATTTAATATAATCTCCACCGCCTTTTTTTATATATGTTTAACTGGGGTGGAACCTGCCAGTTATAGAAACAATTTAGACTCTAAGATCGTCTGCATCAAAAAAGAGTATCTTTTCTACTCGCTTTCAACTGTTTCTTCCTCCTGAATAGGCTCCGCGCTCTGTGTCTCTATTTCCTCTTTTGAACGAACTACCATGTAGCGCAAATATCCTTCGCTTACCTTAAAAAAGTGGTCCAGTGAGGGGACAATTTCATTCCCTGACTGGACGTATACAAGCACATAATTGCCCTCTTTAATATCATTGATCTCATAAGCCAACCTGCGCTTGCCGATTTTCTTTACAGAAGTAACTTCCGCGCCTACATTTTCCAAGACGCCGGTAACACTGGCAATGGCACTCTCCAATTCTTCCCCTTCGTATTCAGGCTGAACAATGAACATTATTTCGTAAAATTGCATTTTCTCACCTCCCTTCGGACTAAATCGGCCCCTCTCTTAAAAAAGGAGCAGGGATTAAACTTTTCAAAGCTGTTGCAAAAAGATGCAACAAGGCAGAAAAGATCATAGCACACCCTACATTTTAAAGCAAGCATTAACATCGAAAACAATAGCACCCGTTAGCATACCGGTTTAAATATGTAAACACTCCCATTAACCGGAATGCCTAGAGAAAAAAGCAGGATAATTATCAAGTATTTTTCTGCTCCCGCATGTACTCAATAACACCACGGGCAATACCTGCAATGGGGGTTGATAATATCATACCTAAAAAACCGGCCAACTGTTGCCCTATCAGCAAACCTACGATCACAGTAATCGGTTTCAACTTAACAGCCTGCCCTACCAGGTAAGGGGCTAATAAAGTCCCGTCAATGATTTGAATTGCAACATAAGAGATAATAATAAGGTGGGGAGATGGCGTAAGAGGAGAAAAGCTAAATATTACAGCAGGTATGGCGGCCAAAAAAGGTCCAATATACATTATAATATTTAACACGCCTGCCACAATACCCAAAAGAAGAGCATATGGCATACCAAGAAAATTGAGAAACAAACCCGTTATCAGCCCTACTATAGCACAGCGAACTATGTTTCCCCTTATATAACTACCGAAATTAAGATCGATTATATTAATTATTTGTTCGGCATGGCTAAAGTAGGCTTGGGGCACAAGACTCATTATAGCACTGCGAACATTTTGAAAATCATGGAGCAGGTAAAAAACGATAAAAAGAATAAAAAATATATCAACAAAACTGGCAATCACAAAGATACTGATACTGGCCAACTCTTCCATGATAGGCTGTAAGTCGGCACTCAACCCCGTGATAGCTTGCTGAAACTCAGGTCCCAGGTTAAAAGTTTCCAGGTATTCTGCCAGCTCTTCCGTATAATATTGGAACTGGGCTATATAATAGGGAAGATCTCCTAAAATATCTTCTATTTCTCTTTGTAAAATTGGCACAACTAACCCGACCATGGTGAAGATGACCATTAAAAAAATCGAGAAAGCAGTTATAACGGATAGAAAATGCGAAAAACGAAAGCGTTTTTTAAAAAATTCTGCCACAGGAAAAAGAATATATACAATCAGGAGGCTTATAACCACCAGTTGGATTACCCAGGCAATAGTATAAAAAAACCAGATAAGGCCAACCAATAGGAAGACCAGGGCAAGGATTCTGGTCATATTTAAAAAGTTATTATCTGCCATATGGGACCTTCCTTTTCAACTTTTCTGCTACTCCTTCCGATTTAAAATTATACTTTAAATCGGAAAAGAATAACATCACCATCTTCAACATTATATCCTTTGCCTTCCACCCGCAATATTCCTTTTTCTTTTGCCGCCGAAAGAGAGCCTGCTTCTAACAAGTCCTTCCAGTTAATTGCTTCAGCAACAATAAAACCTCTTTCCATATCGCTGTGGACTTTTCCAGCACTCTTTACGGCAGTAGTTCCTTTTTGTATAGCCCAGGCCTTAGCCTCCTCACCCTTGATGGTAAAAAAAGTAATTAACTCTAGAAGATCATACCCCTTCCGCACCAGTGAGTTAAGGCCTGCTTCCTCCATTCCATATTCCGCCATAAATTCTTTACTCTCTTCAAAATCGAGATCCAACAAATCAGCTTCCAACGAGGCACAAATGATAATGAGGGGAGAATATCTTTTCTTAGCGCTTGCTTTCGCTGCTTGAACAAGAAAATTATTATTCTCCAGCAAGTTTTCTTCCCCAATATTTAGCACATAGATAACAGGCTTTAAAGTTAATAGTTGCCAACTTTCGATTGACTCCCTCTCTTCATCTGAAAAAGAAAGAGAAATAGCAGGATTACCTTCATCAAGGTGCCGGTAAACTTTCTCCAGGAGATTTACCTCCCTTCGGGACGCCTCGCCGCCACCTTTTAAGGCGCGTAACGCCTTCTCCTTTCGTTTTTCCAATGTTCCCATGTCTGCTAAAATAAGTTCAGTCTCCACGATTTCAATATCCCTAACCGGATCAGGTTCACCTGGAAGGTGCGAAACATTGGGTGCATGAAAACCCCTTACCACATGCAATAGGAGATCCATTTCGCGTATATTGGCTAAAAAGCGATTTCCAAGGCCTTCACCTTTGCTAGCTCCTTCAATAAGACCCGCAATATCAACCATTTCAAGGGTTGCCGGAGTAACCTTGGAAGAATTCACAAGACCGGCTACTTTATATAGGCGCTCATCTTTGACGGGAACCACGCCAACATTAGGCTCAACGGTGCAGAAAGGAAAATTTGCTCTATCTACTGGGAGGTTGGAGAGAGCAGAAAAAAGTGTCGATTTTCCTACATTAGGAAGGCCTACAATACCACATTTAAACCCCATAAGCTCAGTCCTCCGAACCCTGAATAATTTCTTTAACACCACGCTCAAAGCGTCGGCGTGGAAGCATTACACTGCGCCCACAATTTTGGCACTTAATTCTAAAATCCATGCCGACTCTAATAATTTTCCATAGTTCTCCGCCACAAGGATGTCTTTTTTTCATTTTGACTATCTGTCCGAGCTTATACATACTCCTTTAACATTTCACCACCACTTAACTCCAAATTGTTACAAGACCTTGCCCTTTAGCAATTGCATCCGCACGAGTCATTTCGATTCTTTGACATTGACAATAATAGGGCGGAGGAGAACCCCGCCCCAAAGCTTAATTAATTCATTCCAATTCAACTTCAACTTCTTAATCGATATCACAATCTGCTTTAACCACATTAATTCCTTATTGTTCCCGAACGCCATTCAGGTACGAAGATACATCAGCAAAAACTTCATCGATATCACGGGAACCATCAATACTAATAAAGACTCCCCTGCGCTTATAATAATCAATCATAGGCAAAGTTTGTTTCTTGTAAACATTCAATCTTTCTTTAACCGTCTCCACGGTATCATCACTACGTTGATAAAGCTCGCCTCCGCAGTGGTCACATATATTTCGGACTTTGGGAGGATTAAAACTAACATGGTAAGTAGTTCCACAATTACGGCACACTCTTCTTCCTGTAAGGCGGTTTAACAACTCATCCTCGTTTACATCTATACTGATAACTGCATCTGCCTTCATATTTAATTCACTCATTACACCATCTAAAGCTTCTGCCTGTTCCAAGGTGCGTGGGAACCCGTCCAACAACACACCTTGTTGGCAATCCGGCCTGGAGAGCCTCTCTTTAACCACTCCTACTACTATCTCATCAGGAACTAACTCCCCTTTATCTATATATTCTTTGGCTTTTAAGCCCATTTCTGTCTCTTTTTTAATTGCGGCCCGGAACATATCGCCGGTCGAAACATGTACTAGTGAAAATTCATTTACAATCTTCTCTGCCTGGGTTCCTTTGCCGGCTCCCGGAGGACCCATTATTATAACATGCACCCTAAACCCCTCCTCGTCAAAATAAATCATTCACATAAATCTCATATTCATTGCCTTCCTTAAGCCATTTGCTTATCAAAACAAATATTGCTAATACGTCCCTATATTCTGCTCCAAAACTAAGAACCCCTTCTATCCTTCCCATATTTTTCACGAATAATTCTGTATTGATACAGAAGTGCTGCTTTTTACCTAAGACTTAATATCTTCTCCGTTGTTTTCTTCGTTCTTTTCTTCATTGTTTTCGTTAACAATTCTGTTTTCGCCTTTAACTTTCATTACGCTTTCCCCTAAAAACACAGCGCCGTCTTCTACTACCAGCGATCCTACCACAACATCACCAACAAGAACACCGGTTGCGAAGATCTCAAGTCTCATTTCAACCTTCGCATTTCCTTCCAGTTTCCCAGCCAAGTTCAAATTGTTACATTCAATGTGTCCCTTAACATATGCATTATTGCCTACTATAACGTCTCCCTCTGCAGATATATCTCCTTCAAATATCCCTTCAACACGCATGCTTCCCTTGGCTTCTATCTTGCCGCTCATTTTTGTTTCTTTTCCCACTACGGTTTCAATTTTTTCGCTTTTACCATTCTTGTTTTTCTTGAACAAAACGTGCTCCTTTCCGCACTTTTTGCAGTCATATAAAAAATTCAAGCAAGTACATACGCTCGTTTCAATAAATCAGTTCGTCAATATTTTTAAAATACCTTCCGGAGCAGTGAAAAAGCGTTTTAACTTCGTGAAAATGTGCCATTAAAAAATTGCATACGCAACCAAATAATGTTTCACGTGAAACATTATTATTCAGACCAGGGCCGCCTGCCTGACCAGTTCTCCATCGTGTCCACGATACTTGGAAATGGCTGCCGAAAATTCAATACCGCTTGATTCATAACCTTATAGAGCACTTAATTGTCCCAGATACAGTTTAAATCCTGTAGGCAAGAGTTCCATCCTTATTTTTCCCCGTCTTGCGGTACGATACATATCAATGATAAATGACCGTTTGCTGTGCTAGAAAACTGGTGCTCTTTTCCCGCCGGCACATAGGCAAAGCACCCTGCCCGGAGTTCATGCTCTTCTCCGTCCAAGTAAAGTATGCCCCGGCCGTCCGCAACAAAGTTTATATGAGGCCAGGGGTGCTGATGCCTGGGGGTATGCCCACCTTCTTCAATTTCAAACAGGCGCATGACATACCCTTCCCACCCTTCCTCCGGAGAGATGAGAATTTTTTTGAAAACACCTTCAGCCCCTGCCATAGACATGGGCACCTTGCTCACCTGGTCACGATGAGAAACAACCACTTTGCTTCACTCTCCCGTCTCTAATAACCTGAAATATTTATACCTGTATATATTTCGTGATTACAAAAAGTTACCCTTTTTTCTTTTTTATTCAAAACAATTTCTCGAAAAAGCATCGGTCTTTTTTGCTTTAACGGTAAACTTGATCGGCTAATACTTTCCTTAAAGTTCACGGACAAATTGTTTAATTTTCTCCTGATAAATACCGGGTTTCATATCAACCTTCTTAATCGCCAACTGCGCCCGGGGTTTTGACCCACTTATGTTCTCCATATCCTGCAGGGTTTTGCTGTCACCGGTAGATCCACAGGTGGCAAAATAAGAGGCGGCGCTGAAGTTTGTTTTGTGCCGTTCCAGGTAAGCCCTTACAGGGGTAGACATATTGTAAGCCCATACAGGGGTTCCGATGACAAATAGGTCATACTTACCCGGGTCGTACCGCACCTCTTTGATCTTCGCCTGCTTTTTGAAGGCTGCTTCCAGAGCAGAACGCAGGCAGTTCAGAACCCCGCTCCTGTCTCTGGTATTTTGAATCTCTTCCAGGTCACCGCTAAAGCAGCACAGCAGGACTTTACTAATTAACCGGGAGGTGACACCGTTAACAATATTTTTTTGATTTTTGAACCTTTTTACTACCCTAATTAAACCAAACATGGGAAGGAAGATTTCTAAATGAAAAAATTATTTGTAACGAGTCTTGTTGTGTTAATGCTTTTTGTTTCAAGTATTGGCGTTTTTGCTGCAGATCCGGATAAAGATATTGTTGAAACAGCGATTGAAGCGGAAAATTTTAATACCCTTGTGGATGCTGTTATAGCTGCCGACCTGGTTGAGGCATTGAAAGCAGAAGGCCCGTTTACCGTGTTCGCCCCGACCGATGAAGCCTTTGAGAACCTCCCTGAGGGAATGCTTGAGGGCTTATTGGAAGATACCGCTGCAATAGGAAATGTGCTGTTATACCATGTGGTTGACGGCAAAGTAATGGCTGCAGACGTCCTTGGCCTAGATGGCGAAAACGTACAGACCTTACTGGAGCAAAATGATAGAAAAAATATAGATAAAGCATTGTTTGAGGAGGAAGTTTCCGCTATGATGCAATTAAACCTTGGAGGTGAAAAGTTATATGTGTACTTCACGACCAGAATCTATACTTCAAGCTTTCTCCAACAACCGGAAAAACAAGCGCATACACTTTTTTACCAAAGTGCGGCTGTTTTTCAAAAATAATCTAATTAAGCTTAAAAACAGGCAAAGTTGCTGCGGGAATTATGGAGAAATTGGGTGTTG
>CAZMLU010000031.1:0-19164 GCA_964567295.1 uncultured Desulfovibrionaceae bacterium | reverse complement strand
GGTAGAGCAGCGGACTGAAAATCCGCGTGTCGGCGGTTCGATTCCGCCTCTCGCCACCATCGTTAAGCGGAAGTGGCTCAGTGGTAGAGCATCGCCTTGCCAAGGCGAAAGTCGCGGGTTCGAATCCCGTCTTCCGCTCCATTTATATGGCGACATAGCCAAGTGGCAAGGCAGAGGACTGCAAATCCTCCACCCCCGGTTCGAATCCGGGTGTCGCCTCCATTTTTTGCCGGAGTGGCGGAACTGGCAGACGCAAGGGACTTAAAATCCCTCGGGTAATTAATTGCCCGTACCGGTTCAAGTCCGGTCTCCGGCACCAAATACAATTAGCTTTACAGCTTTTTAAGTGACCGCTTTTGAGCGGTTTCTTTTATGTTCAGAAAAATATTGATTGTAATAACTGAATATTTATGATATTATTAACTACAATAAAACTTGTCTTAAAGGGAGGCAGAAAGCATGGCTGAAGAAAAAAATTTTAAAATTACGTCTTCAAAACTTGGTACCATTTACATTGCTGATGAGGTTTTGGCAATATCTGCGGGGTTAGCAGCCATTGAAGTAGATGGGGTAGCCAGCATGAGTGGTGGGGTTGTAGAAGGTATGGCTCAAAAGTTAGGCAGGAAAAACCTTACAAGTGGTGTTAAGGTCGATATGACAGAAGAAGAAGCCGTTATTGATATTTATATTATTATTAAATACGGTTCTATTGTTTCAAAAGTTTCGAAAGCAATACAGGAGAAAGTTAAAAAAGTTGTTGAAGAAACTATTGGCCTTAAGGTTACTGCGGTAAATGTTCATGTACAGGGATTAAGCCTTGCCAAAGAAGAGGAAGAAACTGAAGAGGAAAAGTAAATTTCGGAAAAGGTAAAGTTGGTAGGAATTTTTCAAGTGTTCGCTTGAATACGATTTTGTTGTCTTTTTAAAGGGGTCAAAGTGAAATCCAACTTTTTGGTTCTGGTTTGTCCAGGTTGGGTATATGATAACGGTAATAAATAATTTCCAAAGTAGGGATCTAAAAAAGGACTTGGTTCTATTTCAGGCAATTATTTTATCAAACTTTAAGGAGGAAATTCACGGCAATGGAAATATTAAAAGTTTCGGCAAAGTCTAATCCGAATTCTGTAGCTGGCGCTTTAGCAGGAGCATTACGTGAACAGGGCAAAGCCGAGATCCAAACAATTGGAGCAGGGGCCCTAAATCAGGCAGTAAAAGCAGTTGCTATCGCAAGAGGTTTTGTAGCTCCTAGCGGAATGGATCTTGTTTGTATTCCTGCTTTTATTGATATCCAGATCGACGGTGAAGAAAGAACCGCTATAAAGTTGCTGGTAGGGCCGCGGTAGCAGCACTAATATGCAGGAAAACAGCATGCAAAAGTGTTCGCGAGAACAGCCTCTTAAAAAATTGTAGTAATTATATTGTTGGGGAGAAAAGTGATGAAATTTTTAGTTTGTTCTGATGGGTCAGAGCAAAGCTTTAAAGCAATCGAAAAAGCCTCAAAATTAGCAGCAGGGCTAACTGATGTGGAAATAACCGTAATTTATGTCTATCACATCGATACTTTGGTTGGAGTAGGTGAGGCATATTTTACAGAAGAAATGATAAAGCGGGTACATGAGCAAAGCAAAGAAGAAGGGGAAAAAATTTTAGCTGATGCAGAAAGATTCTTTAAGGAAAAAAATCTTAAAGTAAGCACGATGCTGAAAGAAGGACATGTCGCAACTACAATCATTGAGGTGGCTAAAGACGGAAAGTATGATGTAGTGGTGGTGGGAAGTAGAGGTCTGGGAGGATTTAAAAAATTACTTTTGGGAAGTGTTAGTAATGCCATTGCGCAAGAAGTTGACTCCAGTGTATTGATTGTTAAGTAATGAAAAAACGAATGAAATATAAGTCAAAGAGATAAGACACAGCAATCCAATGCTGTGAATGTGGACTCTCGATAGTTCGCACGGAAGATGATTTTTAAGGGAGGGCTACCGTTTTTTGTTGCCCTCCCTTATTTATATCTTGATAATACCGGAGGCTATTGTCCTTAGTTTATACTTATAATGAAAGACAGCTACACACTTTCTTCTATAATTGATACTTTGAAAATATGCTTGCAATTTCATAGAGCGTCTGCTAAAATTAATTCAAACATTAAAGGGTCCTTAGCTCAGTGGGAGAGCGCTTCCTTGACACGGAAGAGGCCGTGTGTTCGATCCACACAGGACCCACCATTTATGAATTTACCCCTTGCTTTTGGCGGGGGTTTTTATGTATTATCCTTGACAGTATCTCTCCTAAGAATTATGATTTAATGGAAGAAAGGGGGCATATTTGGCGATGAAAGAACGGTTGGTGGATAGTTCAACTGATCATATAAAGATTGTGGTCAAAGGTCTGGGAGTGAAGGAAGTTCCTGCCGGCACTTTAGCCCTGAAGTTGTTGGAAGGGATGGAAGGCAGACTAAGAAAAGAAGCCCTAGCTGCCAAGTTAGATGGAGATGTAATAGACCTTCATACCCCTCTATACAGGAGCGGAGAATTACAATTCCTAACCTTTGAAGACCACGAGGGTGCAGAAGCATTACGACATACTGCAAGTCATGTTATGGCCCAGGCTGTAAAAAGGAGATACAGCAATGTCAAGCTAGGAATTGGGCCTGCCATCACTGATGGCTTCTATTATGACTTTGAATTTGATGAACCTTTAAGCCCTGAAGAACTTGAAAAACTTGAGGATGATATGCACTCAATTATTAAAGAAGACTTGCCCCTGGAAAGACTTGAAATGAGTCGTGAGGAAGCAAAAAAGCTTTTTGACGAAATGGATGAGACTTATAAACTTGAACTTATCGAGGATTTGGATGATCAGGAAATAATAACTTGTTATCAGCAGGGAGAGTTTATAGATCTATGTGCCGGCCCACATCTTCCTTCTACCGGGAGACTCAAAACTGTGAAACTGCTTAATATTGCAGGTGCATACTGGAGAGGTGATGAAAAACGACCGATGCTCCAGCGCATTTACGGCACTGCTTTTCCTAAGAAAAAAATGCTGGAAGAATATTTGTTCCGATTGGAAGAAGCACGTAAAAGAGACCACCGCAAACTTGGAAGAGAACTAGATCTCTTTAGCTTTCATGATGAAGGACCTGGGTTTCCTTTCTATCACCCTAAAGGAATCGTAGTGCGTCGCGAATTGGAAGGTTTTTGGAGAGAGGAACATCGCAGGTCTGGCTACCAAGAAGTGGAGACACCAATTATTATGAATAAAGAGCTTTGGGAGCAGTCAGGACACTGGGATCATTACCAGGAAAATATGTACTTTACCCGTATAGACGAGCAGGATTATGCAATCAAACCGATGAACTGTCCTGGTTCTATGCTTATTTATAAGATGGGCATGCACAGCTACCGTGATTTTCCACTTCGGCTGGCAGAGATGGGTCTTGTTCATCGCCACGAGAAATCAGGCACTTTGCATGGACTGATGCGGGTGAGAAGCTTTACACAGGACGATGCTCACATCTTTATGCTTCCTGAACAGATCGAATCAGAAGTTGAAGGGGTTATGGAATTGGTTGATAAATTTTATGATGTGTTCGGCTTTAATTATCACGTTGAACTCAGCACAAAGCCGAAGAAATCTATGGGTGCTCCCGAAATGTGGGAAAAAGCTACAGAAGCCCTTCAAAATGTATTGAACAACAGAGGAATAGAATACAAAATAAACGAAGGAGATGGAGCTTTTTATGGCCCTAAGATAGACTTTCATTTGGAAGATTCTCTTGGTCGGACCTGGCAGTGTGGGACTATCCAGCTGGATTTCCAGATGCCTGAGAATTTTGACCTTACTTATATTGGTGCTGATGGACAGAAACACCGCCCGGCCATGATTCACAGGGTAGTATACGGAGCGATGGAGCGTTTCTTTGCACTGTTAATTGAACATTATGCTGGAGCTTTCCCACTCTGGCTTGCTCCCGTACAGGTGATGGTTATTCCTATAACCGATAGACAGCATTCTTATGCCTTGGAAGTATATGATAAATTCAATTCACATAAGGTAAGGGTCGAAATTGATACTAGAAGCGAAAAAGTTGGGTATAAGATTAGAGAGGCGCAGATGCAAAAAGTGCCTTACATGCTTGTAGTGGGGGACCGGGAGATGGATTCACAAGAGGTGGCAGTCCGTAGTCGTGAAAAGGGAGATCTTGGACCACACTCATTGAATACGTTTATAAAACAGGTGCAGCACGAAATTTCTGCAAAAAAAAGGTGATAAGAACTATTTGACTAGAGCATCGTTTTATGGTATATTTCATAGTATCATAAGTAGAAGCTAAGGCTTCTCACCTTGAAGCGCTCTTAAGCTGTTACCAGGGTTTTCTAACGGTAAAACAAGTTTAAAAGTTGTTAAAAGCAGGTGGAAGCGTACCTGCTTTTTCTATTTTACGAATAATTGGAGGTGAAGTTGAGATTAGCAAGGAATTGTTAATTAACCACAAGATAAAGGCCAAGGAGGTAAGGTTGATAGGAGCAGAAGGTGAACAGATAGGTATTACTCCCCTGGAAGAGGCTTTGCAAATGGCAAGGGAGAAGAATTTGGATCTGGTAAATGTTGCCCCACAGGCGAAACCTCCTGTATGTCGTATTATGGACTTTGGGAAGTATAAGTATGAGCAGAGTAAAAAGGATAAAGAGGCTCGCAAAAAACAACGGTCTATCTCTGTTAAAGAAGTCAAAATGCGGCCAAATATAGAAACCCATGATTTTCAGGTTAAAGTGCGCAATGGCAAGCGCTTCTTAGAAGGCGGCGATAAAGTAAAAGTGACTCTTGTTTTTAGGGGTCGAGAAGTAACTCATCCTGAACTAGGGCAAAAACTATGCCAGGAATATGCCAAGGAACTAGAAGATATATGTACAGTTGAAAGAAAACCGCGACTTGAGGGAAGAAATATGATAATGATTTTAGCGCCCAAATAGCAGGAGTTGTAGAATTTTTAAAAGGTAGCCGAACGCATAATTTAAGTAAACGGATATTTATGATTTAGCTAGGAGGTACTTTTATGCCTAAGATGAAAACGCACCGCGGAGCGGCTAAGCGTTTTAAGAGAACAGGAACTGGAAAAGTAAAAAGGTTCCGGGCTTTTCACAGCCATATATTGGAAAAGAAATCACCCAAACGGAAACGCAGATTACGTAAACCGACATTGATTTCAGGAAGTGATATGAAAAAAATAAATAAACTTATGCCTTATTAATGTTTAGTATGCAAGGAGGAATAAAAAATGCCTAGAGTACGAAATAGTGTTATGACAAGAAAAAGAAGAAAAAAGATTCTCAAGCTTGCAAAGGGCTATTATGGTTCTAAAAGCAAGCTCTTTAAATTAGCTAACCAGCAGGTAATGAAATCTCTTTTTTATGCTTATAGAGACCGCAAAGCTAGGAAAAGGGATTTTCGGAAACTGTGGATCGCTAGAATAAATGCTGCTGCCAGAAATAACGGTCTATCTTATAGCAGATTCATGAACGGATTAAAAAAAGCTGGGGTTCAGGTTAATCGTAAAATGCTTGCTGAATTGGCGGTAAATGATCCAACTGCATTTAAAAAATTGGTAGATATTGCTCACGAACATACTGCTTAAATATTCTTTTTAAAAAGGCCAAAAGGCCTTTTTTGTTCTTCAGAAGGAATAGTTATGAATAAAGTGTCACTTATCCTTTTAGCAAGGGATAGATTCGATGTCTGCAAAACTAATAAAGGAATATAAAAAACTCGGTAAACGTAAGTATCGTCAGAATGAAGGGCGCCTTTTGTTGGAAGGGTTTTACCTCTTAGAGGAAGCAGTTAAAGCAGGCCTTAAGTTAGAAGTGGTGTTTTATACAGACCAATTTTTGCAGATGCAAGGGGCGAAAACACTTTTACTGGAAGTAGGTCATGGCAATATTATTGAAGTGGACGAGAAAGTATTTAAAGAGATCTCGCATACAGAAACGCCTCAGGGAGTTGGAGCTATTGCTCATTTACCGGAAAAGGAGCATAATTTTTTAAAAAGTAAAGACTGTCTTTTCTTGGTGATCGACGGTTTACAAGATCCCGGAAATATGGGAGCAATTATCCGCGCTGCTGCAGCCGCAGATCTAAGCGGTATATTTCTTAGGCCTGGCACGGTAGATCCATTTAACCCCAAAGCAGTTAGGGCAAGCATGGGGGGAATCTTTTACCTTCCTATTATAACGGAAGGATTCGATTCATGGTTGGATATAGTGGAAGAGAATAATATACACTTGATCGCTGCTCATGTGCATGGTGATACACCTCACTATGAAGTAAATTATACTTTGCCTTGCGGGATTATTATCGGTAATGAAAGCAGTGGAGTAAGCGATACTTTATTGGCCAGAGCAGCGATAAAAGCTTCTATACCTTTAAGTGGTAAGATTGATTCTTTAAACGCTGCTATGGCTGCTTCCGTTTTTATTTTTGAAGCTATGCGCCAGAGACAGGTGTGAAAAGAATAAGGAAAACAATAGATTAGAAGTTGTTTTAGTAGTTCTCTGGATTGTCTTTTAAAAATGGGTATGGTATAATTTTAAACGGTTCCTGAAAAATTAAAGAAAGGGGTCATTTTATGTTGACCGCTGAATTTTTCTGGAAAGTGTTCGAAAGTACTGGTTCGGTAGCCGCTTACTTGTTATATAAAAGACTTATGTCAACATGAGTTAGTGAAATAGGAAAAAGCCATGAAGGGGAAAAGTATATCTACGCCAAATCTACAGAGAATAGGGGCCGTTGGCTGTGAGCCCTTTGAGGAGGCCTGGTAGAAGTTCACCCTGGAGTTAGCGGCTGAACGGAATATATTCCCATTAGGTTGCTACGGTATTTGTGCCGTTATGTCTTTAAAGAGAGCTCAGCAGAGTTAATGTGGGTGGTACCGCGGAAAGCTTTCGTCCCAAAGGCGAAGGTTTTTTATTTTCTTAGGGACAATAGACAAGCAGGAGGAGGTTGGCTTCGGGTGAAAGATGTTATCGAAAAGGTACAAAATGAGTTTAACAAAGAAATTGCTGAAGTTGGTGACCTGGAAGCTTTGGAGAAAGTACGAGTTCGCTTTTTGGGTAAAAAGGGAGAAATTACTTCCCTTGTACGTAGTTTGGGGCAGGTTTCGGCCGAGGAGAAACCTCTACTGGGAAAAGAGCTAAACCAATTTAAAAAAGCAGCAGAAAAAAAGTTGGAAGATCGCAAAACTGAGCTTAAAAGCAGTACATCTACCTCTTTATGGAAAAAAGAGCGCTTGGATGTAACTTTGCCGGGAAGACCCATTAAGATTGGTAAAAAGCATCCTTTAACCTTAGTATTAGAGGAAATGGAAGAAATATTTAGCAGTATGGGTTTCCAGGTGGTTGAGGGGCCAGAGGTAGAACTGGACTACTATAATTTTGAAGCATTGAACATACCTCAAGATCATCCGGCTAGAGATATGCAGGATTCTTTTTATATAACTCCCGAGGTGTTACTAAGGACTCATACCTCACCAGTTCAGATTCGCACCATGGAAAAACAATCCCCTGAACTTCCGGTTCGAGTTATAGCTCCTGGTAAAGTATATCGCCGGGATGATGATCTGACTCATTCCCCGATGTTTCATCAGGTGGAAGGTCTGGTGGTAGACAAAGGAATATCTATGGGCGATCTGAAAGGAACCCTTTTACTCTTTGCCAGGGAGATGTTTGGTAAAGACCGTGAAATACGACTTCGTCCCAGTTATTTTCCTTTTACGGAGCCTAGCGCTGAAGTAGATATCTCTTGCATTATTTGTGATGGCAAAGGATGTCGTACCTGCGGTGATAGCGGTTGGATGGAAATACTTGGTTCTGGGATGGTTCACCCCCGGGTATTGGAAGTATCAGGTTATGATCCTGAAAAAGTAACGGGCTATGCGTTTGGTATGGGAGTAGAACGTATTGCTATGCTAAAATACGGAATAGATGATATCAGGCTGTTTTATAATAATGATTTGCGCATGCTTGAACAGCACTAATTACTTAGAAAGAGGTAGATAAGAATGAGAGTCCCCTATAATTGGTTGCGTGAATATATTGATATTTCCCTTTCACCGGAAGAATTGGCTGAAAGATTAACTATGGCCGGAATTGAAGTTGGAGAGGTCAATATTTTTGCTCCCCTTAGCAATAAAATTGTGGTGGGAAGGATAAAGAAACTTTCTCCTCACCGGGAAACAAATAAATTGCAGATAGTTGATGTAGAAAGTGGTGAAGGTCCGGTAAAAGTTATTTGTGGAGCCTGGAACATCAAAGAAGGGGACCTGGTTCCACTGGCACTTCCCGGTGCTTTGCTTCCCGACGGGACTGAGATACGGAATACTGAGATACGAGGAGTCAGGTCTGAGGCAATGCTTTGTTCCGGTAGAGAGTTGGGTTTGGAGTTGGCTGAAGAGGAGCCGGGAATTCTCATCCTGAATGAGAATTATATTCCCGGGAGTAAGCTAAAAGATAGTAACTTTATAAATGAGCCTGTCTTGGAACTTGATCTTACTCCAAATAGGGGTGATTGTCTGGGGCTTATCGGTGTTGCCAGAGAGGTATCTGCTTTAACGGGAGATAGTATCAAATTGCCTTTTTCAAAGGTTAAAGAAAGCTCCCGAGAAATAAGTGAGCTTTCTTCGGTAGAAATTATGGAGCCAGAGCTTTGTCTCCGATATACTGCCCGAATAGTGGATGGGATAACAATAGGTGTTTCCCCACTACAGATCCAGTTAAAGCTCCTCTCGGCAGGCTTAAGGCCCATTAATAACATAGTAGATGCTACCAACTATATTATGTGGGAAACGGGGCATCCCACTCACTCTTTTGACTATGATAGACTCCAAGATGGACGTATCATTGTCCGTCGAGCCCGGCCAGGGGAAGAGATGATAACTTTAGACGGTATTAACAGGAGACTTGATACTGATATGCTGGTTATTGCCGACGCACACGAAGCTGTGGGATTGGCTGGTGTCATGGGCGGTGAATATACTGAGATAACAGAAGGAACTAGGAGGATACTGCTGGAGGCAGCCTGCTTTAATTCAGCTAATATCCGTCGCACTGCACGCCGTTTGAACCTGCCCTCGGAAGCATCACAGCGCTTTGAAAAAGGAGTAGATACTGAAAGCGCACTGTTTGTTCAAAATAGAGCGGCACAGCTTATGCAAGAACTGGCAGGTGGGGAGATATTTAATGGAATCCTGGATGTTTACCCCTCTCCTCCGGCTGAACGAGTAGTTACAATGCGTTCTCAGCGCCTAAAAGAATACCTGGGTTATAATGTAACCAAGGATGAGATAAAAAGGATATTGCAGGGAATCGGGCCGGAAGTAAGCGTTTCTCAAGAAATGAGTAGCTCCAGGAGTGGTATAAATGAAGATAATGATGGGTCATCTTATACGTTAAAGATACCTTCTTACCGCCCCGATCTGGAGCTGGAAGTGGATTTGATCGAGGAGATTGCTAGAATAAAGGGTTATGATATAATACCTTCCACTCTCCCCCACGGCATTATGACTTCCGGACGAGCATCTGCAGAAAAGAGAATTTTATCACGCCTCAGGGAAACATTGACTGCATGTGGTTTGCAGGAGATTATTAATTTTTCCTTTCTTAACCCAAAGTATCTTGAGGATCTAGGATTGGAAGAGGGAGATCTGAGGCGCAATACGGTAAAAATACAGAACCCACTCACTGAAGAACAAGCAGCACTGCGAACCACCCTGGTGCCCAGCTTGTTGCAGGTCTTACAATACAATTTTAACAGGCAGATAAATAACATACTTGTTTTTGAGATTAGCAAAGCCTTTTTCCCCGCTTTTAAGGGTGAAAAGTTGCCTCGTGAAAACAGGATGCTTTGTCTTGCTATAAGCGGACAGATAGAAAGTAACCATTGGCAGAGTTCTCCTCGGGAAATAGATTTTTATTACTTAAAAGGTATTTTGGAGACCATGACGGATTCTTTAGGCATAAAAGAATGCAGATGGCAAGCTGGAGAGATCCCCCTCCTTCATCCCAGTCGTGGCGCCAGCCTTTTTTTAAATGAAAAAGAAATTGGGTTTGCAGGGCAGCTCCATCCTTCCTTGCTTGAAAAGTATGAGTTCAAGCAGAAGGTTTATCTAGCTGAATTGGACTTGGAGTTTCTTATAGAAAATGCATCCCTTTCACAGCCCTTTAAAACCCTTCCCAGGTATCCTTCTGTGTTAAGGGATCTTGCTTTTATAGTTCCCGATCAGGTTGCAGCTGCCGATATCTTTGTCACTCTTCAAAGATGCGGAGGGGATCTTTTAGAGGATATACGTCTTTTTGATGTTTATAAAGGAAAGCAAATCCCTGAAGGCCATCTGAGCCTGGCATTTGCTCTTACCTTTAGACATCCCGAAAGGACGCTAAGAGACAATGAGGTCGATGCCATGCAAGAGGTGATGGAAAAAGAATTACACGAGAAATATAATGCTGTTCTTCGGCAAATTTAAAGAAGGATTTGGACCTCTTATGCAGAACTATCTCGATAAGGATGGGAGGGAGCAGTTTGGATTGCATCTTTCAGCGTTTTTGGAATACATCTGTACGTTTGTATGAGGAAGAATTACTGGTGGAGACAACATATAATGGGTCAGATAGGGAGTTATGTGCCAGAATGACTGTTGATCCAGAAAGTTTTATCGTTCAACGAGCCTGGTGGGAAGTTTATCGTACGCCTGATGAAAACTCGCCAAGGTGTACTAATATAGAAGGATTGGAAGGAATGAAGGCTTATTTTGGTTGCGGAGAAACTCTAAAATCAGTTCTTCTTCCGCTTGATTCACCCGAAGCAAAAGAACTTTTTGCTGAAGGAGTTCGCGGTGTTATTCAGGCAGAGACGTTTCTCGTTGAAAAACGAGGTTACTCCACTCCCCAAAAATACGAAGATTACTGGGATGGGATTTACCAGGGTGCCTGCCGTTATTATAGCAATATGGAAAGGGTAACAACAAAATGGTACGAGCATGTTGGATATTATGAGCGCATTGGTTGTCTTTTTAACAGGATGAAAAGCCAGTCCATGTACAAGGGAGAAAAAGCCTATTTACTTAATGCTCACCTCCAAGATTCATTTCACAGTGTGGCAGTAGAACTGGAGTTAGAGAAAAATGAAGGCATGATTATAGATGGTAGAGGTGATATTCTACGTGCCCCTGATCCGGTTTGTAAAGAAGCTACAGTTTTCATGTCCAAATTAAAGGGCACATTTTTACCAGAAATAAAAAAGAAAGAGATTGCCTTTTTATTAGGTGCCGGAAACGGATGTGTGCATCTTATTGATCTTGTTAATGATGGAGCTCAAACCTTTTCCCTTTGCCAGGAAATCGAGAATAAAAGATAAATAATTTCTTTGCAAGCGGGAAAATAATCCCCTGGGGGGTGCAAAGTGTCCGCTGCGGACGAGAATAAAAAAGTAATAGTTAAAATTCTGGGAGAGGAACATGTCATTCGTAGTTCTTCTTCCCGTGAGCATATGCTTGAGGTAGGGGATTATGTCAACTCTATGATGGAGGATTTACTCGATAAATATCCACGCATGAGCACCCAAAAAATTGCCGTATTAACTTCTCTTAATCTGGCAAGCGAACTGCTCACACTACAGAAAAAAACAAAAAAGCGCAAAGGTGAAGGCTGAGATGAACTGGCTAGATTTTGTCCTCTTACTGGTTTTTGTTATAGCTTTATATAACGGTTTTCGGAAGGGACTTGTAAGTCAAGTTATTAGCTTGACAAGTTTTTTTATTGCTCTGTATTTAGCTCTTACCTGGAGTGACGAGGTAAGGGATTTTTTGGGACATTACCTCTATCTGGACCGGATAGTATCTGTTTTTGCAGAAGATCCAGAGGCCTCCTTATGGCTGGTTGAAACTATCCTTAATATTATTTCTTTCCTGGTGGCCTTTTTGGTAATCTCTTTGATTTTAGCTTTAATAGCGGGGAAGTTAAAGCTTGTCAATAAGATTCCCCTTGTGGGGCCCGTAAATGCTTTTTTTGGCCTTACTCTCGGTGCCGTAAAAGGAATATTATTTGTTTTTCTGTTAGTAGCACTTTCATCTCTTGTAAAAACGGAATACTGGCTGATGACTATGGAATCTTCTGCAATAGTAGCTCTTTCTGAGCATTATATGTCCCAATTGTTTGAACTTATGATGGACTATGTGGCAGAAAGTTTGTCTATTATAGATGGATTTTAATACTTTAGATCACCTGTTTTATCAGAAAAATACAGTTTCTCTGGCTAAAGTTTTACTGGGTTCTTTACTCGTTAATGAATCGGATGAGGGAATTACTTCCGGTTTTATTGTAGAGACGGAAGCTTACCTTAGCAAGAACGATCCTGCCTGCCATGCTTCTAAGGGAAAAACAAAGAGAAATGCAGTTATGTTTGGCCCTCCTGGTAGGGCCTATGTTTATTTTATTTATGGTAATTATTACTGCTTCAACGTAGTTTCTGCAGTAGAGGGAATAGGTGAGGCAGTTCTCGTCCGTGCTCTGGAACCTATAACCGGAGTAGAGCTTATGAAAAAACGTCGTGGTGACCATCACAAAATTACAAACCTTACCAGTGGGCCCGGAAAACTGTGTTCAGCTATGGGTATTGATAGGAAATATAATAATGTAGTACTGAATAAGCCGCCTCTATATTTAATTGAGGGAAGGACTGTGAAAAGATCTAGAATTGAGATATCAAATCGTATTGGTATTACCCAGGCAACAGATAAACCTTTGCGATTTTCTATAAAAGATAATCCTTTTCTTTCGCGTTGAGGTGATTAAATGGGAAAAGCCATGGGAATTTTAGAGTTTCATAAAATTAAAGAGCAGTTGGGTAGATATGCGAGAACACCGCCTGGCTCCAATATAATTTCTTCTTTAAGCCCTTTATTTGACATAGAAAAGATAAAAGAGCTCCAGAGAGAAACTTCTGAAGCTGTAGGGGTTATTGAAACAGGTAAAATAAAATTGGAAGCTTGTTCGGAGTTGGATTCTATACTGCAACGGTCTCAGAAAAGCGGGCTTTTAAGCCCAATTGAAATTAGAGATATGGGTCATTTTTTAAGGTCGATAGAAGTGTTGAAAAGAACGTTTTTAAAAGAAAGTGACGTTCAGGATAAATATCCTCTTCTCTGGGGCTTAGTGAATGACTTAACCCTTTTTCCTGGTATTAGAACCAGGTTAGAAAATAGTGTCGACGTAAATGGCCAGATCTTGGATAATGCTTCATCGCATTTGTCTTTCCTGCGCAGGGACGAAAGACGACTTGGGGAGAAAATACGCAAGAGCATGGATTCTTATCTGCGAAATCCCAATTATCAAAAATATTTGCAGGAGTCTTTGATCACTATTCGGAACAACCGATATGTTTTACCAGTAAAGCAAGAGTTTCGAAGTGGCATATCGGGCATTGTGCATGATCAATCCGATAGCGGCCAGACTTTGTTTATAGAGCCATTTCCTGTAGTAGAGCTAAACAACAGCCTCCGCGGTGTAAAAGGAAATATTGAGGATGAGATTGAGAGGATTTTGTCGGAACTAACCATTTTAATTGGTGGATCTGCCTCCGAGATATTGGAAGCTTATAAAGCATATGGAGAGCTTGACTTTATCTTGGCCAGAGGCCAGTTAAGCATTTCACAAAAAGGAAGGGAACCTCAAATTAATGAAGATGGGGTTATAAATATTACAAATGGGAGACACCCCTTGCTTTCTGCCGGCGAAGTAGTTCCCTTGGATATTCACCTGGGCGAAAGGTTTGACACTCTTGTAATCACCGGCCCTAACACCGGTGGTAAAACTGTTTCACTAAAAACTGTTGGTCTTTTTGCTATGCTTGCCCAGTGTGGACTTCATCTGCCTGCCGGGAAAGGGACAGTTATGCCTGTATTTCATTCTATTTGGGCGGATATTGGAGATGAACAGGACATTGAACAGTCCCTAAGCACATTTTCCGGTCACATGAAGAATATAATTGAAATATTGCATAAGGCTAGTTCTCCTTCCCTGGTATTACTGGATGAACTTGGGGCCGGCACGGATCCATCTGAGGGTTCTGCTTTGGCTATGGCCATACTTGATGAACTGCATCAACGGGGTATAAATACTATTGCAACTACTCATATTAATGAGTTAAAAGTATTTGCCCACCTGCGTGAAGGTATGGAAAACGCATCTATGGAGTTTGATCCCGAAACACTTAACCCTACTTATCGCCTTTTACTAGGAGTCCCTGGTCAGAGTAATGCTTTAAACGTAGCGGAGAGATTGGGAATGCCTTCTGATCTTATAGCTGGAGCAAGATCGTTTATGCAAAGAGATTCTTTAAATCTGGAAGAAGCTGTTTCCGGGTTAGTTAAGGAAAGACGGAGGCTTTCTCAAAGTAGTGAGAGAACGGAAGAGATAAAAACGGAGCTTGAGCAAAAAATGTTAGAAATAGAAGATACAAAAAAAGAAATGGAGCAATATAAAAGAAATGTTCTACAAAAAGCCAAAAATAAGGCAGAAAGTATAGTTAGGACGGCCAAGATCAGATCAGAGGAGATAATTAAAACCCTTAGGCAGGTTGAACGTGAAAAGAAAAGCGTTTCTCAAGCATCTCAGGAAGCACGCGCTGAGTTAAAAAAATTAGGTGATGAGTTAGAGCTTTATGAAGCAGTTGAAGAGCGATCCCATCATAGACCTTTAAATAAAGAAGAGGCCAGGGAGGGACAGCAAGTCTATGTAAAAAGTCTGCAAAGTACTGGAGAGATATTGCGAGTGCAATCTGAAGAAGAAGTGCTGGTTGGGGCAGGTTCTATACGTTTTAATACACAATTGAAGGATCTGGAAATTATAGAAAATGGGGGCAGCAACAGAAAAACTGCAGAAACCACGATGGGTAACGCTGGGAAAAAAAGAGAATTGCTGTGGGAGAAAAGTGCTTCGGCATCTCCCCGGGCCGATCTGCGGGGTTTAACTTTAGAAGAAGCAATTAACGTAACTGAAAAATATTTTGATGATTGTATTTTGGCGGGACTGAAGCAGGTTGAACTTATTCATGGAAAAGGTACGGGCCGTCTGCGTTGGGGAATTCATGAATATCTTAAAGATAAAACCTTTGTTGAGAATTTTCGCCTGGGCAATGAGAATGAAGGGGGTAGTGGGGTGACGGTGGTAACCCTAAAAGATGATTAATAAATAAAAAATAGACTTTCTTCACCTCTAAAAGGGAAGCAAGTCTATTTTTTTCCGGAAAAGTGTTGAATTACAAGTTTGTAAATCTTGATTGTTACACCGGAGCCTATCTCGAAATGATTTTACGTTTCCTCTTCCTCTTCCTCTTCCTCTTCCTCTTCCTCTTCCTCTTCATCTTCCTCATCTTGACCGGGAGGGGTTGGCCTGTCAGGAGGAGGTCTACGTTGCTCTAGTTCTGTGTCACTTGGAACCCTAACAACCAATTCAGAGGGGGCAGAGCGTATGCCATCGGCATTGATAGAAATGAGTTGATAAATGTAGACCGTACCGGGTTCGATGGTATTATCTTTATATTCGTTTATGGAAGAAGCAAAACTCCTTGCCAATGAAAAGTCTTCTTCTCCCTCGATGCGTCTATAAATTTTAAATTCTACAGCTTCCGGATCCGGGTCCCATGAGAAATGTGCCCTCAAAGGATTATCCAGTAATCGAGCACTGAATCCTTCTGCTACAGGGGGTGGAGTGGTATGAATATCACATGTTTCAGTTGGCGGGATAAGTCCTGCATCTGCTGGTCCCCTTCCGGAAGCACCTCTCCAGCGCCCGTCTGTTCTTTCGAAATCCGGCCTGTTTAGGAATATTTTAGTCTCAATCTCATTTTCCGGACAAAATTCGTTAGAAAGAAGTCCACTACTCGTACAAATCTCTTTCTCGACGTGCATATCACAGCTTTCTTGGGGAACCATTCCTGCAGGAAAAAGTTCGTTTATTATTGAATCAGATGGACAGTGCTCACTTAGTCTTAATCCTGATTTACTGCAAATACTTATAGGACCGGTAATTCCTGAGGGTCTCTGGAAGTCAGAGCTTTCTTTGCCCTCCAGGATACGTGACAAAAGTTGGTTCATAAAAGGTATCGTTGTCCCGCTTCCACCAGATATCCTGCCCAGTTTTTGTATATCATGTCCCATCCAAAAAGAGACCACTGTATCCGGAGTATAAGCTACAAGATACGCATCTCTGTTATCGCTCGTAGTTCCTGTTTTTGCTGCAACTGGTCTGCCGATATCAAGCCTGGCCGCAGTACCTCTACGTACAACATCTTTCAGAATATCATTCATTAAAAAGGCAGTTTCTTCTGATAAAACAGCCTCAGGATTACTTCGTCTTTCGTATAGGATCTCACCTTTGCGATCTTCAATTTTACTTATAGTATGCATTTCTACCTTTATTCCTTGATTAGCAAAAACTGCAAAGGATTGGGCCATGTCAAAAGCAGTTACTCCATAAGTCATTCCGCCTAAAGTAGTAGACAGGTTGTAATCATTGGGGTGAATTGTTGAAAGCCCCATTTTAGAAGCATAATCCAAACCTATCTCTGGCGTAACATTTAAAAAAGTTTTTACAGCGGGGACATTGAGCGACCTTACCAAGGCCTCTCTAACAGTTACCAGTCCACTAAAATTGCGGTCAAAATTTTCCGGAGCCCAGCTGCCTCTTATAAAAGGTGAATCATCAACAACAGAACCGGCGGAGCTTAGGCCCTCTTCCATGGCGGGAGCATAAGCAGTAACGGGCTTAATGGCAGAACCTGGTTGTCTGCGGCTCAGATAACGCAAATCCTGATTGTCCTTGCTGTACTCCCGTCCCCCTACCAGAGCAAGCACTTCTCCGCTGACCGGATTTGCCACAACCCCTGCTCCCTGGGGCTGAGGAATACCGTTTTCACTAAGCACTTCTTCGGGGTAGCTTGAATAATCGCTCTCTTCCATTAAAGCTTTCATCTTAGTCATATCTACCCGCCAATTTTCTGGGTAAAGGTTTTCATCATTAATTACTTCTTCGGTTATCGTTTGGACGCTGACATCCAAAGTAGTGTGTACTTTAAGCCCCATGTTATAAATTGCCTCGTAGGCTTCCTCTCGGGTGCTATAATGAGGAGTATCAATCAAGATATCAACTAGTTCATGATGTATTACATAATCTATAAAATAAGGGTAGGGATAATCCCGGGAAGGAATTTCTGCCAGGGCAATTTCTTCTGTCATAGCCTCATTGTATTCGCGATCGCTGATAAAGCCAAGATCAAGCATTTTCTGAAGTACCTGGGATTGCCTTTGTACGGCAATTTCATAATTATTAAAAGGAGAATAATAGTTCGGTGAGCGAGGAATTCCTGCCAACATGGCTGCCTCAGCAACGCTTAACTCATCGGTGGACTTGTTAAAATATGTGTTAGATGCAGCTTCGATTCCATATGCACCTTGGGCGAAATAAATCTGATTGAGATAAAGCTCAAGGATTTCGTTTTTAGAGTACTGTCTCTCCATTTCTAGGGATAGCCAGGCTTCCTGAATTTTTCTACGAAAGGTCTTTTCAGGGGTTAGAAAAGCATTTTTGATCAGCTGCTGAGTTATAGTGCTTCCACCTTGTTCAGTCCATTCTCTCTGCCTGAGATTGATGTAAAATGCTCTGGTAATTGCCGTGGGATCAACACCATAATGCTCGTAAAACCTTTCGTCTTCAATAGCTATAAATGCATTTTGTACATCTTGGGGAACGCTTTCTAAAAGTATTTCGATACGATTTTGTTCATCATAAAGGCTGGTTATTTCATTGCCCTGGTTATCAAATATATACGAGGTGACAGCAGGATTGAGATCTTGAGGGTTAAAATCGGGAGCATCTTTTACATAAGAGTATACAATAGAAAATATTCCAGCTCCTGCAACAATGATCAGCACTATAAGCAAAAGAACAGAAATTTTGAACGTCTTTAGTAGAACCCTTCCGATTCCTTTATTTTTAGGACGTCTATCTTTGTGGTCTTTTCTTCCTTTATTTCCTGAATTGCCCCTCGTGGTTATATTTTTATCCGTTTTATTATTTAATTGATTGTAATTACTATTTTTACCAGGCATTAAGCCCCCTCCTTTGGAACATATTATACCATAATATTATATCTTGAGAAATCTATCTTTACAAAATAGTAAGGAAAGAAGGTAGAATGCAGATTGTGATTGATATAGTAGAGAAATGACAAATTGGTTGTTTGTGAGAATAATAAAAGTAGAATAAAGGAATAATGAGAAATCAAATGAATTCTTGAGTTTTGATACTATAATTAGCTCTTAAAATCAATTAATCGGCTGAATTAAACATTGTGACATGAAAGAAAGCATGGTAAAGTTTTAAATCGTAGGTCGGTTTACTGTATTGTAAGAAACGCAGTTGGGTAAATAGATTTTTATGAAAAGCTAAGAAAAAGTGCTTGACGAAGCAAAAAAACCATGCTATAGTATTTAATCGTGAGCCGATTTACTTGCTTACAAGAAAAGCAGTTGGATAAGAAGATTTTATTAAAAAAGAAAGTTGAAAGGCTTGACGAAAGTAAGTAAATATGGTAACATTATTAATGCTGCTAAAAAAGCAGTGCAACAAAATGGCTTGATGTAACAGCCATTGATCTTTGAAAACTAAATGAGGAAGAAGAAGTCCCTGTCAAGGACTCTTGCAACAAGTATCAAAAAGTAACGCTAGGAAAACTCGAGTGTTAAAGAAATGTTATTCCGTTTTAAGCGGAAACGACATAAAAATTTAACTGGAGAGTTTGATCCTGGCTCAGGACGAACGCTGGCGGCGTGCTTAACACATGCAAGTCGAGCGGAGTTATATCAGGAGCGACTTCGGTCTATCCAGGTATAACTTAGCGGCGAACGGGTGAGTAACACGTGGGCAACTTGTCCGGAAATTCGGGATAACAGCTCGAAAGGGCTGCTAATACCGGATAAGCTTGTAAGGTCGCATGGCCTATCAAGAAAAGGGTTACCGTTTCCGGATGGGCCCGCGCCTCATTAGCTAGTTGGTAGGGTAATGGCCTACCAAGGCAACGATGGGTAGCTGGTCTGAGAGGATGGTCAGCCACACTGGG
>CAZMLU010000030.1:12114-19715 GCA_964567295.1 uncultured Desulfovibrionaceae bacterium | reverse complement strand
TTAGCCAGTTTGCATACTCTCCGGTAAAAGTCCCCGTAAGTATACCTGAAATCGGTGTCCAGACCCCGAGATAATATCTCTTTCTTGGCGAACAGTGTATTTGAACGGTCCAGCATAGTTTTGATTAATAGAGGGTGATCCATCATCATATTGTTTAGACCTTCCTTTCCAGTTCTTTTTAAACTATATTTCTTTTTTGAGGAGAAGTTTTCTTTTAGCTTATGCTGTTAGAAATCCTGCCTATTTTTCAACCTTCCACATTAAGTTCTACTATGTCGCCGTCTTCAAGGATATGCTCTCTTGCTACCGTTTGGCCGTCAAACTTTGCTGAACCCCAGACGCGAGCATTTTTTAGCTTTTCTGGAAAATCACGGTGAATACTGTAGGCGAGATCCAGGACGGTGCTGCCTTTTTTTAAAACAAATGGTGCTTCTAAGTCCGGTTGTTTATTAGGTGCTTTGGTGTAGACCCTTGCGATTTCTAATTTATGGTAGATCATTTTTTTTAAAGGGGCAAAACCTGTTTCTTCTTGGGGTGAGAGCGTTAAAAAATGCATTTCGGGCCTTAATTCTCTCAAAATGGTTAAATTATCATGACTTACCTCCATGTCCATCTTAGTGAGTGCTATTAAATAAGGGGTAAAGGTTCTTTTTTTATCACCGTCTTCCTTTTCTGCCGGTTCTTTTTCGTCTCCCCTTTTTTCTTCTTTTTGATCGGCTTCTGTTGAGATAACGGTTGAAGGATCTTTTATGATTTTTTTTGAAAGTAAAAATGAAAAGCTTCCTTCTAATTGTTCGAGGCATTCGGAGCTGCTGGCATCTATGGTAACCAATAATAGATCTGCTTCACGCAGGACATTCAAAAGACCTGGAGGTGCTCCTTCACTACTTATTGGAGGGGTATCTATCATTTGAATAAGGATATTTTCGTAAGGCATCATTCCTGCCAGTGGTAATGCCGTGGTAAAAGGATACTGAGCAACTTTGGCCTTAGCCCTGGTCAGGGCGGCAATAAGAGAAGATTTGCCTGTGTTAGGATAACCTATCAGGGCTACCTGACCCGCACCCTGTTTTTCAATAGCAAAGGGATTATAATGAGACGCCTTTCCCTTTTTTTGTCCTTCCTCACGGAGCTTGGAAAGTCTCCGCTTTAAATCTCCCTGTAATTTTTCTGTTCCCTTGTGCTTGGGAATCATGGTTATCATTTCTTGAAGTGCTTCAATCTTCTGTTCTATTGTTGAGGCTTTTCTATAAGCCTCTTCCGCAGCATGGTACTGAGGTGGCAAATTAGCCGGCACAGTTAAGCACCTCCACAAAATAAGAAATCAATATGTTCTTTAATCCCGGTAACTGGCGCCAGTTTTTCCATAATTGCTTTTTAAAAGAGCAAGGTCATGATTATCTATAATTCCATCACCGTTCAGGTCAGCTTGAGAATTCCATTCTGCATCCCTTTCTACGGCGTTGTAGGAAAGAGAAAGAAGAATCAGATCCAGTAGTTCTATCTTATTGTTACCGGAGATGTCGCCAACATTTATCTCTAAGGAGCCAAGTTGTTTTTTCGTATCAACATCTTGGAGGCCTACCTCTATGACCTTGGTCAGATACTGCTGGCGTTCAATAACTAAAAGATAGTTTCCTGACGGCAGATCATTCGAAAAACGGCCGTTCTCATGAAGGGAGATATTATTATAAGAGGTGCCCTTTTCCTGGCAGATAAAGAATAATTTGGTTTTATCGTCTACCAAACGACGTCCTTGAAGGTTGATCAGTCCTTCTACTGTAGTGCCTTGCACTATTTCGTAGTTAAACTCTGCCTCTGGGCCGGCTCTATCATTAAGAAAAGATTTGGCCTTAATGGTGGTTGATTCTTCAACAAATAGTGGTTCCTCGTAGAGGTTGCTCTCTTGATTAGGCTCATTTCCATCCAGGGTATAATAGATATCAGCTTCCGCTATTCCGGTATTTATAACCACTTCAACAGAATTAACAAATACACCTGGCTGAGGATCGGCCCAAGGTTTTTCTATCTCCACAACTTTTATCTGTACTTTATTTGTTTGCCCGGCAAACACACCTTTTATAACAGCTTCTCCTGCTGAGTGACCTTTTATCTTTCCGTTTTCCACCGTTGCCACAGAATTATCCGAAGAGCTCCACTCTATGAAGTCAAGGTCCAACTGTAGGAAATGAGCTGAGCAAAAATATGCTTCTGCCTCTAATGAGGAGTTTTCTCCTTTTTCTATCACAGTAGATTCAGGAATCAGGTGAAGTTTTCTAAGTCCCTCCAGGTTGCGTGGGAGAGCCGATACCTCTATATTATTTATGTACCATCCTTTCCCGGGGCCATTATTGTTGCTCTGAAGGCGAAAACGTATATAAATATCATCTGTTTCCTGCGGAAGATTGAGCGGAAGAGAAAAGCGCTGAAAACCTTTGTTGCTTCCAGAGAAGCGAAATATCGGCAGCCAATCTTCCGCATTTTGAGATATTTCTATATAGCCGTAATCATCCTGATTTACCCCCCCTTCTTCAAGATCGTAAAAATGGTGGAAGGATAAGACAGGAGTCCAATGTTGACATACGTGGATCGGTTCCAGCAATGAAAGCCATGATTGGGCATTGTTAGCATAGTAACCACCGGGAGAATCCGCAAAGGCTAAACCTCCCGAATTAACTATTTCGTCGGTTTCTTTCCAAGGATTTTGCGGTGAAGTTTTCCAATTATGCAAACCTTTACCTGGTTTATCATGGAAGAGTTTTTCTTTTTCCGGGGAAGGTTCTTTTGTTACGGCTGCGTGAACGTCAAGGAAGCCGTAACCATAGGTGTTATTAGGCCTTTTACCTTCTTCTTCCCATGGAATGTGCCAGCGGGAGGTTTCCTGTAAGATGTTTCTGAGTTCGGAGGGACTTGCTTCAGGGCGAGACTCTAAGAGGAGTGCCGCGGCGCCTGCCACGTGGGCCGCAGCAGTAGAAGTGCCGTCCAGTGCGGAAAATCCTCCGCCGACCCAAGTTGATTTTATGTTAGTTCCAGGTGCAACTAATTCCGGTTTGGAGAAGGTCATTTCCTGCCAGTTAACCGGCCCCCTGCTGCTAAAATCAGAAATTTGGAAATTTTCGTTTAAGGCTCCCACTGAAAAAGCATGAGGGTAACTGGCAGGACTCCCCGGCCCTGCTTGGGCATTATTCCCGGCGGCAAAAACGACAAAGACACCAGCTTTTTCTAAGTTATATAATATTTCCCATTGCAGGTAATCTGATTTGTATTCAGGTCGTGAAGCCCAGGAACAGTTGACAATATGAGGGGCATGCTCCGGATTGCCTCCTGGTGCCAGCAGCCATTGATAAGCTTGAATAATATGCGAATCCCAAGTATAACCGTCGCTAAAAATGTTAACTGCCATCCATTTGGCAGAAGGGGCCACCCCGAACGGGTTTTCAGGACTTCCCCCCATAATAATGCCTGCCATATGAGTTCCGTGCCCGTTGAGATCTATAGGGCCTTCTTTTTCTTCCGTTAAATCTCCGGTAGCATCGTACCAGCTACTCTCGTGGTTGTGCCCGGGCGTGTAGCCCCTATAGCTATCAATCAGGAGAGAGTGTTCGAGGTCAACCCCGGTATCCATTATAGCTACGACAATTTCATCCCCGAAAAAATTTTTCTGCCAGGCTTGAGGAGCATTGATAAGTGTTAAATTCCATGGCCTACGTTCAATGTATGGCATGTGTTCTGAAGTTGAAGCAAGGGCTTCTTTGCTTTCTATAGAAGGTATGCCTGAAAGCTCAATACGTGAGTGTTTTCGGTCAGGCATGATACTGGAAATGATGGGTAAAGCAGAAAGAACCTCCAGTGCTTCTTTGTTAATTCTGGCGGAAAAAGCGTTCACAATCCAGAAAGGTTGATAATCTACTATATTTCCGTTTTCAATCTCTACTTCCAGGTAGGGTAGTATTTCTTTCGTAGAATATTCAGCTTTTGTTCGCAGCTCTTGAACCACAGCAGATGCGTTGCTTGCATTGTTTTTTTCCAAAGAGGATAAAACTTTTTTTTCAATATCTTCATTATTATCTAATAAAATAAGTGCCGGCACGTAAGATTTTTCTTCCAGGGTTTTGTAAATATCAGGATCAACAGATGTTTCTGCTGAATAGGAGGTTTGGTGGTAATGTGAGGAAATAAGAAGAGATACAAGCAAAGAAAAAATAAAAAGAAAGCAAGTCTTATGTTTTGTGGACATAACGGGTATCCTTTCTTGTATACCTGGGACCATCTATTAAGAAGCTTCTTTCAAATTATAACATTGAAAGAATTAAAAAAAAAGTTTACGTTTCCATAATAATTTGCTCAAAGGCACTTTCTTTTCCAAGGATTTTCGCATAATATAATAAATAGTATTTTGTACCAACATTTATTTTTTAAAATTATTATTTATTTAATAATATTGACATATAATTTAAGCATGTTGTAGAATATAATTGGAGGTGTTTAAGATGGTTGAGATAAAAGCATCAGCGAGGGATTATTTACTGGAAAAGAAAGTGGACTCTGTAACCGTTAAAATGATTAAGAGCGGTGGAGGTTGAGCGGGTTTTTCTTTGAAGCCTGCCGTGAACGCAGGTGAACCAGAAGATACAAGTAATTACGAAGAATATAAACAGGAAGGTTTCAAGATTTATATCCAAAAGGATTTTCCGCAAAAAGATTATACTATCTCTTACCGCAAAGGTCTTTTCGGTGGCCTTTTGCTTGAGGCTTCTTAAATAGAACCAGGCTTGATCGATAATCTTTTTTTCACAAACAAATGAGCTTAATACAAAGAGGTGGGCATCTACAATGGTGTTCATCTCTATTTTTTTAATGAATTTGTATAGGGTGTTTGGATTCTGTGTAAAAAAGTTTTAGTAATAAAGGGATAACGGGAGGAATTTTAAAGGGGATACCGAAAATAGTAGAAGTTGGTCATGGGCGGTAATTTGAGTATTCAAAACATTAGAAAAGGGGTGAATCAGTGCATGAGTGAAAGGACATTTGTAGGAGGTATACATCCCAGCTATTCTAAAGAGTATACAGCAGGGATACCTATTGCTCCTGCCAGGCCGCCTTCACAGGTTATTATACCTATGCATCAAAATATAGGTGCACCTTGTGAACCGGTCGTAGAGGTGGGAGATGAGGTAAAGTTGGGCCAAAAGATTGGCGAGCCCAAGGGTTTTGTCTCCGCTCCTGTCTTTGCCAGTGTGTCGGGCAAGGTTACTAAGATAGAGTCTTATAGCCACCCGTTGGGGAATCCTGTAGAAGCAATTTTTATTGAAAGCGACGGTCAAGATACTCCCTTCGAAGGCATGGAACCCACCAAGCCCTTGGAGGAGTTGACGGTAGATGAGTTGAAAGCCATCGCCAAGGAGGCCGGGCTGGTTGGTTTGGGCGGTGCTACTTTTCCAACACATGTGAAGCTTGCTCCTCCTCCTGAAACAAGCATCGATACGGTGATTATTAATGGAGCTGAATGTGAACCTTTTCTCACGGCGGACCATAGACTTATGTTAGAGAATGCAGGCGACATAGTGTATGGTTTGGTGGCTTTTATGAAGGCATTGGGTGCAAAAAAGGGAATAATCGGTATTGAGGATAATAAGCCTGACGCTTTACAAAGTATGGAGAAAGCTGTGGTCGAAGGAAAAGGTGAGTACGACATTGAGGTGCATGCTCTTCACACCAAGTATCCACAGGGTGCTGAAAAGATGCTTATTAAAGCTACTACAGGGAGGGAAGTGCCTCCCGGAGCTCTTCCTATGGCGGTTAACGTGGTTAACCAGAACGTTGGAACTGCTGTGGCCATGACCGAAGCGATGAAGTTGGGCAAACCTCTTTATGAAAGGGTTGTAACGGTAACCGGGCCGGGAATCAGTCAACCGGCCAACCTCATGGTACGTAATGGCACTTTAATCAGTGATATCATTGAACAGTGCGGAGGGATGACTGATGATGCCAGAAAACTCATCCTGGGGGGGCCTATGATGGGTATGGCGCAACCTACGGCAGATATTCCTGCCATCAAAGGCACTTCTGGTGTTCTAGTATTAACCGAGGATTTCACAAAAGAATACCCCATCGATCCATGTATTAAGTGTGGACAATGTCTGGAAGTATGCCCCATGAACCTTCCTGCCAACTTTATAGGCTCAGCTTCGGAAATGGGTAAGATGGATTTGGCGGAAAGATATGGTGTCATGGATTGTTTCGAGTGCGGGTGTTGCACTTATACCTGTCCGGCCAAAAGGCCTTTGGTACAGTGGATCAAGATCGCCAAGGGAGATATTAATGCCAGCAGGAAAAAGTAGCAATTAATGGAGGAGGGATATAAAAATGGATAGAAAACTTGTAGTTTCTTCATCCCCGCACCTGAAATCTCCGGAAGATATTCAAAGCATTATGGTTGATGTGTTAGTAGCTCTTTTTCCGGTAGCCCTGATGGCGGTATTCCTTTTTGGTTACCGTGCCCTGGTTACCATGGTGATTGCCATGGTTGTGGCCATGGTGGCAGAGGCCATTATTTTACGGAAAAAGGACATATTCGGAGATGGAAGTGCGGCGGTAACAGGCTTGCTTTTAGCCATGACTCTTCCACCGTCTCCCCCCTGGTGGTTGGTTGCGGTAGGTTCAGTGGTGGCTATTGTTATCGGTAAACATCTGTTTGGTGGTATAGGCAATAACATTTTCAACCCTGCCCTGGTGGGCCGGGCGGTATTGTCAGTTTCCTGGGCAGGACATATAGCGGGTGATGTGTGGGTTCGCCCGGTTCCCTTTGATCTCACCGTCCTCTCTGTAACGAGAAGTACAGTTAGCGATGCTGTCACTGAAGCTTCACCCTTGGCCACTTACGATGCTTCACTATGGGACCTATTTATCGGTACTGTTCCCGGTTCGTTGGGCGAGACTTCTGCTTTAGCTTTAATCATAGGTGCTATCTGGCTCTATTTCCGGGGACATATTGACTGGCGCATTCCGGGAGGCTTTATTGGGATTGTTTTTCTCATGGGACTTCTTGACGGAGGATTCACCATGGGGGTTTATCATGTCCTTGCAGGAGGAGTGCTCCTGGGCGCACTTTATATGGCTACCGATATGGTTACTTCCCCGGTGACTCCCATTGGAAAAATTATTTTTGGGGTTGGATGTGGAATAGTAACTATGATAATACGTATGTTTGGAACTATGCCGGAAGGGGTTACCTTTGGTATCCTGTTGATGAATGGTCTTACCCCCATCATTGACAACCTTACTATTCCAAGGAAGTTTGGGGAGGTGAAAAAGAAAGATGCGTGATAGCTTGAAAATGGCCTTAACCCTGCTTGTCATTGGTGCTGTTTGCGGGGGGTTGCTTTCCGTGGTTAACGCCGTAACCCAACCTATTATCGAGGAAAGGGCGATAGAGGATCTTAGGGAGGCCATGGGCGAATTTTTCCCTGAGATGGACGTCGTTGAAGAACAAGAAATTGACGATGAAACGTACTACGAGATTTTTGATGCAGACGAGAATTTCCTGGGTGTGGTAGGAGAAGTTACCGCCAGCGGTTATGGAGATGAGCCTATCAGGTACA
>CAZMLU010000030.1:9516-12014 GCA_964567295.1 uncultured Desulfovibrionaceae bacterium | reverse complement strand
GGTGTGGTAGGAGAAGTTACCGCCAGCGGTTATGGAGATGAGCCTATCAGGTACAATCTTGCAGTAGATAGTGACGGCGAAATTGTTGGGCTGCGCATTGACAGCCACACCGAAACACCTGGAATCGGGGATGTTATCGAAGAAGAAGATTTTCAGAGTGATATTATCGGTCTGGGCTTTGACGATCCCATTGCACTGGATCAAGATGTAGACACGGTTAGCGGCGCTACTGTTACCGTGAGGGGTATGGTTAGTTCTATACGCCGGGTAGTGGACACCATTGGAATGGAGTTTCTGGGCTTGGAAGTTGAAGTTGTCGAGATCGATCCTGCTGCTGTTGATGATGGAACTTACACGGGTACAGGTAGTGGTTTTGCTGATGATGTTACCGTTGAAGTTACGGTAAGTGGCGGTGAGATAACGGATATTGTGGTTGTAGAACACGATGATACCGCGTCTTACTTTGAGCAGGCTGAAGCAGAAATGCCCGGCAGAATAATAGAAGCCCAGAGCCTGGAGGTTGATACCGTAACCGATGCGACCGCGAGCAGCCAGGGTATTATTGAAGCTGTTAATGATGCGTTAAATTAAGTTATCCAAAATAATGTCATGTGTGGAGGTGAAAAAATGACCACAATATCTCAGGTTTTTACTAGGGGCATTATAACGGAAAACCCTGTATTTAGGCTCTTGCTGGGCCTGTGTCCGGTGCTGGCAGTTACCATGACGGCCATTAATGGTTTCGGGATGGGGATTGCCGCCTTGTTCGTGCTTTTATGCTCCAATATTGTTGTCTCGCTGATCCGTGGAGTGGTTCCTCCCAGGGTAAGAATACCGGCTTTTATCCTGATAATTGCAACTTTTGTAACTATCGTTGATCTGGTGCTTAATGCCTTTGCACCCGGACTGCATGAAGCTCTGGGTATCTTTATACCCTTGATTGTTGTTAACTGCATGATCATGGGTAGGGCAGAAGCTTTTGCCCGTAAGAATACTCTGGGCCGTTCTATAGTTGATGCGCTAGGCATGGGCATTGGCTTTACTCTTGCTCTTACTGTCCTGGGAATCGTCCGGGAGGTTTTAGGCATGGGGACAGCTTTTGGTGTTGATATTACAGGAGCAGCATTTGAACCGATGGCTCTTTTTGCTTCTCCTCCAGGGGCTTTTATTGCGCTGGGTATTCTGCTGCTGCTTTTCAATCTTATAATCAAGCGCCTAGGTATCGAATAGTACAAACATGCAGCGATAAATATTTAGCAAAGGAGGTTTGAAAATGGAACTGAACCTGGCGGCAATTATATTTGTGGCTATCCTGGCAAACAATATCCTCTTACACCAGTTCCTCGGGGTTTGTCCCTACATGGGGGTGACCAAAAGGATAGAAACATCAATGGGTATGGGTATGGCCGTGATTTTTGTTATGACCATAGCTGCAATAATTACCTGGGTTATCTATAATTTCATCTTGGTGCCATTTGAACTAGGTTATCTGCGTACAATCGCTTTTATCTTGGTGATATCTTCCCTGGTGCAGCTGGTAGAGATTATTTTGAAAAAAACCAATCCTACCCTGTTCAGGGCACTCGGGATATATCTTCCTTTAATGACCACCAACTGTGCTATTTTAGGGGTTGCCATCCTTAATGTGCAGATGGACCACAATATTATCCAAACTATTGTATACGGTATTGCCGCGGCAATTGGTTTTACTATTGCCCTGGTAATTATGGCCGGTATCAGGGAAAGACTTGATCTGGTTAACATGTCCAGTATGCTCCAGGGTGCAGGAGTGACCTTGATTACAGCCGGTCTTATATCAATGGCTTTTATGGGTTTTAGTGGGATAATGACTCTATAGTAAGTATGTGCTTTAATGATTTAGAAGATATAATTTAAAAGTATTATGTTAATGGGAGGTGAAAAGATTTGGATTTTATTCAATCATTGGCTCTTGTAGGGGGCTTGGGTTTAATTTTTGGAGGTCTTCTGGCTTTTGCTGCCAGGCGTTTTGCGGTAGAAGAAGATGCCAGGGTGGAGACTATCTGTGACCTTTTGCCCAATGCTAACTGCGGTGCATGTGGTTTTCCCGGCTGCATCAGTTTCGCGGAAAAAGTTGTGTCAGGTGAAGCTTCTGTGGATAGTTGTATTCCTGGTGGTAAGGAGACGACTGATAATGTCTGTGAAGTGCTGGGCGTTGAATCTACAGGAGTTGATGATAAAAAAGTAGCAGAAGTGTATTGCCTGGGCACAAAAGATGTAGCTCATGACAAGTTTGAATACCAGGGTGTGCAGGAATGCAAAGCTGCCTTGGCCTTCGGAGGTGGGTTCAAAGCCTGCAGTTACGGTTGTCTGGGTCTTGGTGACTGTGTGAGGGTTTGCCCCTTTGATGCTATCTATATGGCAGATAACGGGCTCCCGGTCGTAGACCTGGAGCTCTGTACCGGTTGCGGCAATTGTGTTAAGGCCTGCCCCAGGGATCTTATACGCATTGTAGATGC
>CAZMLU010000030.1:7205-9416 GCA_964567295.1 uncultured Desulfovibrionaceae bacterium | reverse complement strand
TAAGAAAAATTAAAGAAGGCGGCATAGCCAAGGGTGATGTGCTGGGTGTTGCCCAGGTTGCAGGAATTCAGGGGGTTAAACAGACTCCTTTTCTTGTTCCCATGTGCCATCCTCTTTTGATCACTGGGGTAGATTTTTCCTTTGACTTTCCTAAGAACGGTTCCAGCCTTCGGATTACGGCTACCGTAACGGTTTCCGGTCAGACGGGGGTAGAGATGGAAGCTTTAACTGCAGTGAGTGTAGCTGCTTTAACTGTCTACGATATGTGTAAAGCTATTGATCGACAAATGGAGATACGAAGCATTCGGCTTTTAGAAAAAAAAGGAGGAAAAAGTGGGCATTTCCTGCGTCAGAATGGAGGCCAAAAATGGGAGTGAAATTTGATCGCACTTTTTGGAGTATGTTTCTTTCCTTTTGGCTGTTCTGGATTGTTATCACGGGTTCTTTGCAGATGCAGCAGTTAGTTTTGGGATCTATTTTGGCTTTTTCTGTGGCTTGGTTTAATAACGACATATTTTTTCGAGAAGATGAACGGTCTACTTTAGGCGTTGGAACGATCATGCTTTATCTTCGTTATATTGTGCATCTCTTGGGTGCTATTGTGGTAGCTAACATCCAGGTGGTTGCCATTGTCTTGAGTCCAAAAATGCCTATAACTCCTGGAATGGTCCGTTTTACCAGGCCATTTAAGAAAAATTTAAATAAAGTTATCCTGGCAAATTCCATTACTCTGACACCGGGGACGTTAACTGTACTGGTTGAAGGGGATGTTTTTTTCGTCCATGCCCTGACATATAAAAACGCGGAGAATGTGGCAAAATGGGAGTTGGCTGATGAACTGGCAGAGCTTGAACATACTCAGGAAGTTGGTGCATAGGTATGCCGCAAGTATATATGGTAGCCACCGTCTCTTTGCTGGTTCTTACTTTTTTATGCCTTATCAGGGCAGCACTTGGTCCCACTGCTGCGGACAGGGTTGCTGCTATTAATGTTATCGGCTCCAAAACCATGGTGATCATCTCCCTTGTTTCTTTTTTATATGGTCAGGAATTTTTTTTGGATGTAGCACTGGTATACGCTTTGATTGCTTTTATAATGACCGTTGGAGTTGCTAAGTATATGGAAAAAGGGGTTTTAGACTAGCTATTCTTCAGGGGGAGCTAAAGTGTTTATTAATATAATTTCTTCAATTTTAATATTTACAGGGGTATTCTTTTTTGCGGTAGGAGTTACTGGTCTATTGCGCCTTCCAGATGTATATACCCGGCTGCATGCTACAACAAAATGTGATACGCTGGGGGTGGGCCTGGTGCTTATGGGTCTGGTGCTACAGGGGGATCTTGTTATTGCTACTAAACTGATCATTATAATTGTTCTTTTATGGATCGCTAATCCTACAGCGGGACATGTAATTGCGCGGGCTGCTTATAACAGCGGTATTCCAATGGTGAAGGATAGTTTTGATCTTGATAAAACTTCTAAGGAGAAAGGAAGCTAACATTGACTTCCATTCTAGATTTTTTATTGTTATCTTTTTTGATTCTTTGTGCTATTGCAGTGGCTTATACTCGAGATCTGCTCAGTGCTGTGGTGCTTTTTGCCGCTTATAGCCTGGTAATGGCTATAATCTGGCAGATGCTGGGTGCTTCTGATGTAGCTATGACTGAGGCGGCCCTGGGAGCAGGGGTGACCTCATTTTTATTTATCGCAACCATTAGTAAAACGAAGAGGACAGAATAGGGGGGCTGTAAGTGGATTTGACTCCTGTTTTCGGAGTGGCGCTTTTGCTGCTAATGGCTTATGTTTTTTTCTATTTGCCGGTAGGTCGTATCAGGCAGCTCCTGGTAGTGGTAATAATTCTCATAATTAGCTATGCGCTTCTAATAACCGTAGCCGAAATGCCCACTTTTGGAGCTGAGGATGTGCCCGCCCGTAATTATGTTGCCGAACGATATATTGAAGGAACTGTCCGAGAAACAGGGGCGGTTAATGCTATAACTGCAGTAATAATGGATTATCGTGCTTTTGACACCTTGGGAGAAGTAACGGTGCTTTTTGTGGCTATCGCTGCGGCATTGGCAACCTTAAGAGCACATTGAATTAATGGGGAGTGGATTTCTTGGAAGATGTTGTAGTTCGTTCCATAAGCAGATTAATTGTCCCCTTTATCCAGCTGTATGGGCTTTATATTATATTCTACGGTCATTTATC
>CAZMLU010000030.1:5881-7105 GCA_964567295.1 uncultured Desulfovibrionaceae bacterium | reverse complement strand
GGGATATTTCTTTTTTTTGTATCCATAGGTTATGTTAGAGGTGGAAGAGCGCCTATTATTGCGGAAGAAGGGGGGCTGCTTTATATAAATCCACTGCCTTCAGCCCTTATATTGACCGGTATTGTAGTAGCTGTAAGTGTTACTGCTTATGCTCTTAGCCTTATAGTGAAGCTTTATGCCAGTTATGGTACTTTAGATGCTGATGAAATTGCACAATTGAGAGCCATGGAGGACCAATAATTTGTATCATCATCTGCCTGTTATAATGATAATTTTACTATTCGGAACTTCCTTTGTCGTTCCTTTATTGGGAAAGAAACGAAGGGATTTGGTGTTCCAACTCACCCTGGTGGTTCTCGCTGCTGTTTTTATTATATCCATTTATCTGCTTTACCAGGTGGGGACGTCCGGTCCTTTTAATTATCACGTAGGAGGTTGGCCACCGCCATGGGGTGTTGAGCTCTATGCAGATTATCTTTCCGCCTACGTGCTAATGGTCCTCACCTCTATCAGTTTTGTAGTCCTCATTTACGGCGTAGAGGATCTGAGACACGAATTGAAAAGTGATGTCCTGCATTGGTACTGCAGCCTTTACTTGTTACTGCTGGGGGCTATGTGTGGAATAGCTCTAACCAATGATCTATTCAACCTCTATGTCTTTATAGAAATTTCTACTATTGCTGCTTGTGGTATTATTTCCATCAAAGATGACCGCAAATGCATCGAAGCCAGCTTGAAGTATTTGATTTTGAGTGTTATGGGCTCAGGTTGCTTTTTATTGGCAGTGGCGATGCTTTATATGGTAACGGGGAACCTTAATTTTACCTATGTGGCACAGGAACTTCCTCATGTTCTGCCCCTTTATCCTTATAATATAGTTATTGCCTTAAGTCTGATAATTGTTTCCTTAGGGGTTAAGTCTGCTTTGTTCCCGTTACATGTTTGGCTGCCAGATGCTCATTCTTCGGCACCTTCACCTTCCAGTGCGGTTTTATCAGGGCTGGTAATAAAGATCTATGCAGTAGCCCTGGTGAAGCTTTTATTTCAGGTTTTTCCACCGCAGATTTTTGAAGTCATCCCTGTTCTTGATATCGTTCTATTTCTTTCAGTATTGGCGATTTTAGCTGGCTCAATTATTGCCATGGTACAGGATGACATAAAAAAGATGCTGGCCTACTCCAGTATCGCACAGATCGGGTTTGTTTTTATGGGGATAGGGCTTTT
>CAZMLU010000030.1:3643-5781 GCA_964567295.1 uncultured Desulfovibrionaceae bacterium | reverse complement strand
TTAAGCAGCCTGTTAAACGGAATTTATTATTTTCCCATTGTGATTGATGCTTTTTTTGGAACACAGATAATGCCCCAGTCGGAGCACAAAGATGTTCCCTCTTTGATGCTGGTTCCAGTTTTGGTACTGGCTCTAGGCATTATCTTCTTTGGTTTTTACCCGGCTCCTGTGCTCAGTTTTATTGAAAGAACGATAGGCTTGTAAGGAAGAAAGGAAATATTCAGTTAGATTTCCTATAATATGCTATAATAAAAATGATAGGGGTGAACATTATTGGATACAGTTATCTATAATTTTCTGCCTGTTTGGGTAGTAATATTTCCAATTTTTATGTCTATTGTTATCTTTGTTAGCAGCAGGCGTTCGGAGAAAATGCGTGACGGCCTATCTGTAACAACAGCGGTGCTCACTTTTATATCTGTGGTGGCTATGTACCCCTCAGTGGCAGATGGAGGGGTAATTGCTTATACCATCTTTGATATTTTGCCGGGATTGGGGATTACTGTAAGACTGGACATCCTAAGTTTCAGCCTGGCACTTATTTCTTCCTTTGTGTGGATGTTGGTCTCCATTTATGCCATCGATTACATGTCTCATGAACACGCAGGCGATAGGTTTTACCCCATATTTATATTTGTTCTCGGCAGCTGCCTGGGTATATTTATGGCGGGCGATTTTTTTACTCTTTTTATTTTCTTTGAACTTATGTCTCTTATTTCATATGTGCTGGTTATTCATGAGGAAACTCGTGAAGCTCTGCGGGCCGGATACAAGTACCTGATCATGACTATTATTGGCGGTCTGGCTTTATTTTTCGCCATTATTCTGACCTTTGAGCTGGCCGGTTCTGTCAGCCTTAGTGAAGGAACCCTTATCACCGTGCCCAGTACAATGGCTTTCCTGGCCTTTCTTAACTTTCTGATCGGGTTCGGAATGAAGGCCGGTATGTTTCCTTTACATGTTTGGTTACCCGATGCCCACCCGGTAGCCCCTTCACCGGCCAGCGCTTTGCTTTCCGGTATCATGCTGAAAACCGGGGCCTACGGCCTGCTAAGGGTCCTTTTTACCGTTTTTAATATTCCTTTAGTTAAAGAGGCAAATTGGGATATTCTTTTAGGTGTGCTGGCGGTTATAACGATCGTGCTTGGTTCAGCGGTTGCGTTGACCCAGGATGATCTGAAAAGGCGTCTGGCTTATTCCAGTGTGGGGCAGATGGGATATATCATCATGGGTATGGCTCTTTTAAACGAAAAGGCACTGGTGGGAGACGTTTTTCACATTTTCAGCCACGCCTTGATGAAGAGCACTCTCTTTCTTGCGGCAGGCGCAATTATTTGGAAAACAGGGTTGCGCAACATTAACGACCTTCATGGTATAGGTAAAAAAATGCCTGTCACCATGGGAGCTTTTACCATTGCTGCGCTGGCCATGATCGGTATTCCCCCCTTGAATGGATTTCTCAGCAAGTGGACGTTAGCCCTGGGAGCACTTGATGCAGGAGTTCCCTTTTACGTATTTATTTTGCTGGTAAGCAGTTTGTTAAACGGGCTGTACTATCTGCCCATTATTATTGCAGCCTTTTTTGGAGGGGAAAATGAACATGAAGGGGAAGAATCCCTGGCTCTTGAGTATGATGAGGCCACTTATGGCATGATTATCCCTGTGGCTGTGTTGGGATTAAGCTGTTTTGTTTTCGGCCTCATGCCCAATAATTTTCTTTTTGAACTTTCCCTTAAGGCAGCTAGTTTTCTTTTCCAAAGTGGGATGCCATAGGTTCCGGCCCGGTGTAATTTTATGTATTAAGGAAAAATTTATATCTGCCGTAGTGGCGCAGGCATAAAGGAATCTACATAGGTTAAATGTTTGAGGGGGATGGTTCCCATGATTTTGACTGCGGCATCGAACAATTTGGTAGCTGCTGACACCATTATTTCCTTGCGGCCTGTGGCCGTTGTTCTTTTTCCTATGGCTGCCGCACTTGTGGTTTATATGCTCAGCATTAAAAATAAAAGATTGGCCGCTTTTTTTGCTTCCCTGGCGGGAATGGCCACTTTTCTCATGGTGCTTTCTATGTATCCATTGGTGCGTCAGGGGGTGATAGAATATCGCTTTTACGAACTCATGAGCCTGGGGCTTTC
>CAZMLU010000030.1:0-3543 GCA_964567295.1 uncultured Desulfovibrionaceae bacterium | reverse complement strand
TGCGTCAGGGGGTGATAGAATATCGCTTTTACGAACTCATGAGCCTGGGGCTTTCCTTCAGGGTGGATCTTTTAGGTTTTATATTTGCTTTTTTAGCTTCCCTGGTTTGGATGCTTGTGCTTATATTTGCTTATCACTATATCCGGATTGAATCCAATCATGTTTTATATTATTGTTTTTCACTATTAACATTGGGAAGCATTCTAGGTGTGTTTGTCGCCGGAGACCTGGTCAGCCTTTTTTTGTTTTTTGAAATGATGACTTTTTTTTCCTATGTTTTGGTTGTCGGGCGGCTTAATCCCCAGGCCCTGGCAGCAGGAAAATTTTATCTATACCTGGGAGTAGCGGGTGGCCTGGTGCTCTTGTTCGGGATATTCGCCCTTTATAGTGCTGCCGGAACTGTAGAGTTAACAAACTTGATGGAGGAGATGGAAAGAGGTCCTGCAGTTAGCTTGCTATTAATATTTGCCTGTTTTTTTGTCGGTTTTGGAATAAAAGCAGGAATTGTGCCGCTCCATCTATGGATGCCCAAAGCTTACGCTGCCGGGCCGGCCATAGTCAATGCGCTTTCTTCGGGAGCAATGATCAAAGCCGGAGTTTACGGTGTAATACGGATCCTCATGCTTGTTTTTACCCCATCTACCCTGGAGCCTGGGCATCTCTTTTCCTTCGCCGTATCTACCGGTTATTTCGTAATGTGGCTGGGCCTTATGACCATGGTGGTTGGCGCGGTAATAGCTCTTTTGCAGAGCAATATGATGAAGCTTTTAGCTTATAGTTCCATCAGCCAGATGGGTTATGTTTTTACGGGTATTGGTGCCGGAGCCTTTCTTTTTGGTGCGGAAGAAGCTATGGGTTACAGCGGGGCTGTGCTGCATTCTTTTAACCATACTCTATTCAAAACAGGTTTTTTTCTTATTGTAGGTATAATTTATTACCGGACCGGTCAGTTAGAGTTTAAGAAATTGGGAGGTCTTTATCGCTCTATGCCGATGCTGACCGGGTTTTTTATCTTATATGTTCTGGCAATCGCGGGAGTGCCCCTCTTTAGTGGTTATATTAGCAAAACGCTTATTCACGATTCACTGCTGGAGGCTTACTATCTTCATGGTACTTTGGATATCTTCCTGGCAGAGAAGGTTTTTATAGTGGGCAGCGCCTTAACTCTCTGTTATTATTTGAAATTTTTCCAACAGGTTTTTTGGGGAAAAGAACCAGAAGGGCTTGTAAAGCAAAGCGGCACATGGGTACTCTATGCCCCGCTCTATGTGCTGGCCTTATTCATATTAATTATAGGTTTTTTCCCTCACTATTTTGTAAACCAATTTGTCCTGGCTTCGACAGCTTCTTTTGTTTTCGAACCATACTCTATCGAACATGTAAGAGATCTGGCCTATTTCGGTTCTCATCCCCTGGCGGCGGCCGGCACCGTTATTTTGCTGGCATTGTTGCTTTATATTCCACTACACAAGTTCAGGTTGTATGAATATAGCTTTCCCCGCTGGGTTAGTATCGAATACTTAATTTTTGCGCCCCTGGCAAAAATCGTGTATTTTTATCTTTTGCGTTCCTGTAAAACAATGGACGGGGGTGTGAATAATTTTTACGCTGAGATTGGCGGCAAATTTCTCCAATTCTGCCGTTACTTTGGTTCCTTTGATAAAGGATTGGATGATCTTTATATGACCTCCGGATCAAAAGCCCTTGATTATGTAAAAAAAACCAGGGAGCTAGACAGTACTTTAGATGAAGCTTATGAACGCACCGGGTCCGGCGTCAAAAAATTTGCAGACCGGACTGCTGGCTTGGACCGGGCCCTGGATAAGGCTTACGAATCTACAGGTGCAGCAACAAGGCGCATGACTGATCGCACTGCCAGCTTAGATAAAGCCCTGGATGAAGCCTATGAACAAACTGGAAAAAGTGTTAAAAAGTTTACGGATCGTACCGGTAAATTAGATGAAGCCTTAAATAAAGGTTACGAAAAAGCTGGTTCTTCAACCAGAGAATTTATCGATAAAAGCTTGCAAAAAGGAGAGTCAACAGGAGAGGAGAGCAAAGAGGAGGAAGAAAAAAGACAAGGTGCCCGCAAGAAATTCGCTTTAAATCCTTTGGAATGGAATATTAGGAACCTTAACTTTGATTCTCTACTCCTAGTATTGATGCTGGGGATCATAATCTTTGTCCTCTTTTATTTTGCCCGTGGTCTTACGGAATTATAGGGAAGTATGGACGGGGTAAAAGTTTAAAGCAGTATTTCGGGGTAAGCTATTCAAATGGCGTGTTTTAGTCACGTTGTTTTTTTATGCAAATTGTTCCATAGGAAGAAGAGAACTTTAGCTACTATTTTCTACCTTCGAGCATTGCTGAGATTACCTTGCTTAAAGAGAGCAAAAGTGGTAGTATAATTATGTTCGACACGATGATAGCTCTTGCATAGAGTGTTTGCCTTTTTTAGTTGCGGGAAAATATATATTGTTACAGAATATTGGAGCGAAATATTATGAAAAAGAATAGATACGGGGTTTTATTGATTTTGCTGTTCTTTACTATTCTGGCCGTGAGTTTCTCCGGGTGTTTTGGTTCTGGAGAAGATGGGATTACCAAGATGCGTTTAGTTATGGACACGCAGGTTACTGTAACTATGTATGGAATTAGTGAAAGTGAAGGAGACGCTATTGCGAAAGAAGCCTATGCCGAGATGGAACAATTGGAGAGTATTTTCAGCAGGCATATTGAGGGAAGCGATATTGAACGTATCAATAAAGCCGCCGGCCGGGAATGGGTAGAGGTGAATCCAGAGGTTATAATGGTATTACAGGAGGCACTTCAACTTTCGCGTTTGACAGAAGGGGCCTTTGACCCTACAGTGGGCCCGCTATTGGAAGTGTGGGGTTTTGGAAATGAAGAAGATGAGCAACGGCGTCCTTCCTCTGAAGAAATTGAAGAGGCACTATTAAAGGTTGATTATGAAAAGGTTGAAATAAACGAGGAAGAATCCAGCGTTTTTTTAGATAAAGAAGGCATGCAAATGGATGTGGGAGGAATAGCCAAAGGATTTATCGTAGATCGCGGACAAAAAGTAATAGAGAAATCGGGAGTTGAAGGGTCGTTTGTTAATGCCGGCGGGGACATTAACATTAGCGGATCCAAGCCGGATGGCGAGCCATGGAAGGTTGCTGTCCAAGATCCCCGTGATCCTCAAAAATGGCTTGCCACATTACAAATTGACCAGGGAAGCGTGGCCACATCAGGGGATTACCAACGTTTTTTTGAGGAAGGTGAGGAGCGCTTTCACCATATTATTGATCCAGATGACGGACGGCCAGCAAGGGGTGTTGCCAGCGTAACGGTTCTGGGTCCCGATGCTCTTACCGCTGATGCTTTTTCTACGGCGGTCTTTGTTCTAGGTGTGGAACGAGGCCTGGAATTGCTGGAAAATCTTTCTGATATTGATGGGGTATTGATAGATAATAACGGGGAGATTTATTATACTTCCGGGCTGGAAGAGAAGTTGGAGATATTATAGCAGTCCTTTAATAG
>CAZMLU010000029.1:0-19794 GCA_964567295.1 uncultured Desulfovibrionaceae bacterium | reverse complement strand
TTCATTACGGGCTTACCTCATATGATGTTGTGGATACGGCCCTTTCTTTGCTCTTACGGGAGGCAGCCCACTTGATCAGGAAAGGGCTTGATACCCTCATTGCTACTGTACAAGAGCAGGCTTTAAATAATAAGGATGTCCTGATGATGGGGCGTACACACGGAGTGCATGCCGAACCAATCACCATGGGACTGAAGTTCGCCCTTTGGTGGGATGAACTTTGGCGTCACAAGAAGCGCCTGGAAAGTGCGATCGAAACCATTTCTTATGGGAAAATATCTGGGGCTGTGGGTACTTATGCACAACTTGATCCCGAAATAGAAGAAATTGTTTGTTCCAGGCTAAATTTGAAACCCGCACTCATTTCGACCCAGATATTGCAAAGAGATTCTCACGGAGAGCTTCTCTCAACCCTGGCCATTCTGGCATCTTCGCTGGATAAGTTTGCTATAGAGATCAGAAGCTTGCAGAAAACAGAGGTTCGAGAGGTAGAAGAGCCTTTCTATTCCGGGCAAAAAGGTTCTTCAGCTATGCCACATAAACGTAACCCCGTTTCTTGTGAGCAGATAAGCGGGCTGGCACGTCTGGTAAGAGCCAATGCCGGGGTAGCCCTGGAAAACATCCCTCTTTGGCATGAACGTGATATATCGCACTCTTCGGCGGAAAGGGTGGTCCTGCCCGATTCAACCATATTGATCGACTATATGCTGCACCAGATGAATAGGATTATCCACGGGCTTCATATATTCCCAGAAAATATGCTGCGCAATCTGGAAATAAGCGGCGGTTTAATCTATTCCCAGAATGTTCTTTTGGCCCTCGTAGAAAAGGGCCTTTCCAGGGAAGAAGCCTATGACCTGGTACAGGGACATGCCATGCAGTCCTGGCAAGAAGAGCTTCCTTTTAAGCAGCTCCTGGAAAATGACCAAAATATTTCTTTTCTAATTACTGCCGCAGAGTTAAACAAGTGTTTTGATCCTAAAAATAATTTGCGGCATGTTCCTAAAATTTTTGAGCGTTTAGGTATTGATGGGAAAAAGGGAACAATTAATTCGAAAAGAATCTGGAGGTAGTGGACCAATGAAAAAAGCATCTCTTTTACATGAGGGCAAGGCCAAAAAGATTTATGCAACTGAAGATGATGATTATTGTATTGTAGAGTATAAGGATACGGCTACGGCTTTTGATGGTTTAAAGAAAGAAGATCTGGAGAACAAAGGGATTTTAAACAACGCTATTACTACAATATTTTTTAAGCTCTTGGAAGAAGAAGGAATCCCTACGCATTTTGTAAAACAATTAAATAAAAGGGATATGCTTGTCAAGCGCCTGGAGATTATCCCTGTAGAAGTTGTAGTCCGTAATATAGCCGCAGGCAGCCTGGCCAAAAGACTGGGCATGGAGGAAGGGCTTGCCTTGAAAAAAACGGTACTGGAGTTGAGTTTAAAAAATGACGAGCTCCATGATCCCATGCTCAACCAATATCATGTATATGCCATGGAGTTGGCTGGCCCGCAGGAGCTGGCCAGGATGGAAGAATTGGCCTTAAAAATTAATTCATGTCTGGTAGATTACTTGATGAGTAGAGACATTGTATTGGTAGATTTTAAGCTGGAATTTGGGCGGCATAAGAACGAAATTATTCTCGGAGACGAGATATCTCCCGATACCTGTCGTTTTTGGGATGCTGCTTCCAGCGAAAAAATGGATAAAGATCGTTTTCGTCGTGATATGGGTGAAGTGATGGAGGCATACCAGGATGTGCTCAGCAGGTTGCAGCAGTTATAATAGTTTCCATCGTTAATTTGTCAAGGCAAGGAAGGGCAGATATCATTGGAAGAGCGGGAAACCTATAAGAAATCGGAGGGAGGCACTTCTGTATTGGATAGAATGGAAGAATCCTGTGGAGTTTTTGGCCTGTATGCGCCCGGCCAAAATCTTGCTCAACTTGCAATTTTTGGCCTGTATGCCCTACAGCACAGAGGTCAGGAGAGTGCTGGTATAGCTGTTAGTGACGGAAAAGATATATTTTTAGAAAAAGGGCTGGGTCTGGTTTCAGAAGTTTTCCCCGATCTGGAAAAACTGAAATTTGAACAGGGTTTGGCAGCTATAGGGCATGTCCGCTATCCTACCAGTGACTTGGGCAGGGTGGAAAATGCCCAACCTCTATTAATCAGTTACCGTTACGGCAACATGGCCGTAGTGCATAACGGTAATTTGGTCAACGCAAAAGAACTGAGAGAACGCTTAGAAGAAGAGGGTTCTATCTTCCAAACAACCACCGATAGTGAGTTGGTAACCCATTTAATAGCCCGTTTCGGTTACAAAAATCTGGAATCATCACTAAAAGGGGTTTTGCCTTATTTGCACGGGGCTTACGCTTTTGTTTTTTTAACGGAAAAAAGCCTCGTTGGTGTACGAGATCCTTTGGGCATAAGACCTCTTTCCCTGGGACAGCTAAACGGTTATTATGTCTTTTCTTCTGAAAGCTGTGCCTTTGACACTATAGGGGCTGAGATGATTAGAGATGTTAATCCGGGAGAGATGGTGATAATAAACGATGATGGGCTGCAGAGCGTTCAACTATTACCGTCTAACCGTACGGCGCTCTGTATATTTGAGTTCATTTACTTTGCTCGCCCTGACAGTAATATTAACGCTAGGAATGTTCACCTGGTACGCAAAGAACTTGGTCGTAACCTGGCCAGAGAGAATCCTGTTGAAGCGGATATTGTAACAGGTGTTCCAGATTCCAGTCTTTCTGCAGCGGCAGGTTTCGCTGAGGAAGCGGGTTTGCCTTATGAAATGGGCCTTATCAAGAATCGCTATATTGGTCGGACTTTTATTCAACCCCGGCAGGAGATCCGCAATCTGGGAGTACAATTAAAGTTAAATCCTGTTCAAAAAGTGGTAGAGGGTAAAAAAGTAGTTGTAGTAGATGATTCTATTGTCAGGGGGACCACCAGCAGAAAACTTGTGAGCACTTTTTTCCGAGCGGGAGCAAAAGAAGTTCACCTGCGCATCAGTTCGCCTCCGGTGCTTTCTCCCTGTTTTTATGGTATTGATACCCCTACTTATGACGAGCTTATCGGTTCTAAAAGAGATATAGAGGAAATCCGTAAAGAGATCGGGGCTACCTCTCTGGGATACCTTAGTCGTGAGGGGATGCTATCCGCTGTCTGTTTGCCACAGGAAGACCTTTGTATGGCTTGTTTTACTGGGGAATACCCTATTTGAATGATTCCAGCATAGCTTGAGCAAGGGGAGGATTCTATGGTTGAAGAACGATTTGACTATAAAAGGGCCGGAGTAGATATAGATGCTGGAGAAAAAGCGGTAGACGATATAAAGGAGTTGGTCCGTTCTACCCATCGCCGCGAAGTGCTTACAGAGATCGGGGGTTTTTCCGGTCTGTTCAGGCCGGAGCTTGGTTCTTGTAGGGATCCAGTGCTGTCCGCTGCTACAGATGGCGTAGGAACGAAACTTAAAATCGCCTTTAAGACGGGAAAACATGACACAGTAGGTATTGATGCTGTGGCCATGTGTGCAAATGATCTTTTAGTTCAGGGGGCTGAGACTTTATTTTTCTTAGATTATCTTGCTATGGGAAGACTTGATAATAAACAGTTAAAGGATATAGTATCGGGTATAGCAGAAGGTTGCCGGCAGGCCGAATGTGCTCTTTTAGGCGGAGAGACTGCGGAAATGCCGGATTTTTATGCCCCGGGAGAGTATGACTTGGCCGGTTTTGCTGTAGGGTTGGTGGATAGAAATAGAATTATCGATGGGAAGAAAATAAATGCAGGAGATGTACTGATAGGCCTTGAATCTTCCGGGCTGCACAGTAATGGCTACTCCCTGGTCAGGAAAGTTATGCTGGAACATGCTCAGCTAAGTCTGGACGATCATTTTCCCCGCCTGGACTGCACTTTGGGAGAGGAACTATTGAGGCCCACACTTATTTACGTGCCCCTGATACTGCCTCTTTTGAAAGAATACGAGATTAAGGGTATGGTTCATATAACCGGTGGTGGACTGGAGATGAACCTCCCCAGGGTTTTTCCTGACAACGTAAAGGCGGTCATAAATAAAGAGAGTTGGCATATACCGTCTATTTTTAAATTTGTTCAGGAGTTGGGCAATATTGAAGAAAGAGAGATGTTTCGCACTTTTAACATGGGCATTGGGATGGTATTGGTTGTTTCTGAGTTCGAATCAGAAATGATTTTAACTCATATTAATCAAGAGGGTTGGAATGGACAGCTGGTAGGCTATATGGATCAAAGGAAGAAGGGAGAAGCCGGAGTTATATTTGTTTAGTTTGATAAAATATTTTTATTTTTCTGTTGCAGCCCACACGGTTTATTTTTGTAATTTCCAAGAGTGGGGATGGGGGTGTCTTAAGTATGCGTCTGGCGGTGTTTGCCTCGGGTAGCGGAAGCAATCTGCAGGCCATGATAGAGGCGTCTAAACGGGGGAAAATAAGCGGTAGGATTGTATTGGTTCTAAGTGATAATGAAAAATCTTTTGCTTTAGAAAGGGCCAGGCAGCATAATATTGAGGCTGTATTTATAGATCCCAGGAACTATTCTGACCGTGAGACGTATGATAAGGCGGTGGTCTCCCTTATTCAGGAGAAGGATGTGGGGCTGGTTGTTCTGGCTGGTTTTATGCGCCTCCTATCGCCCTATTTTATACGGGAATATAGGGATAGAATTATGAACATTCACCCTGCTTTGCTACCTTCATTTCCAGGGGTTGATGGGGTTAGACAGGCATTACAGTACGGTGTAAAGGTAAGCGGCTGCACGGTCCATTTTGTAGACGAAGGATTGGACACGGGGCCAATTATTCTTCAGGAAGCAGTGGACGTTTATGATAATGATACAGTTGAATCACTCCACGAACGGATCCACGAAGTGGAGCATCGCCTTTACCCCCCTGCTGTTCAGTTGTTTATAGAAGGAAGACTACGTCTGGAGGAAAGAAGGTGTTTTATTGATGAAAAGTAAAAATGCGCTTATTAGTGTCTCGGATAAGACAGGGGTCGTTCAATTTGCCCGAGATCTTATGGAGATGGGTTGGGAGATTATCTCCACCGGCGGAACGGCAAGGGCACTAAGAGAAGCAGGCCTTGAGGTTAAAGATGTTAGCGAGCTTACTGGATTTCCTGAGATTTTGGAGGGGCGCTTGAAAACGCTGCATCCTCTGGTTCACGGAGGCATCCTGGGACGACGGGATCAGTCCCTTCACTTGCAGCAGATGGAAGATTACGGTATAGAAACTATTGACCTGGTAGCAGTGAACCTATACCCTTTTCCGGAAGTTGTCTCCAAAGAAGGCGTGTCTTTGGAAAATGCTATTGAAAATATTGACATTGGTGGTCCTACCATGGTAAGGGCTGCTGCCAAGAACTATCAAGATGTAATTATTGTAGTTGACCCCTCTTTTTATAGTACTGTCATCGAAGAACTGCGCGCTGGTGCGGATCTCGATCCTGAAATTCGTTATATTTTTGCTACCGAAGCATTTTCCCATACAGCATACTATGACAGTATAATCAGCAATTATTTGCGCAGCAGAGAGGAAGAAGAGGAATTATCTTTCCCTGATACTATTACGCTTCCATTTTCCAAAGTACAAAACTTGCGTTACGGAGAAAACCCTCACCAGGAGGCTTCATTTTACCGGGAACCCCTGGCACCTTCAACTTCTATAGGGTCTGCCCGCCAGCTACAGGGGAAGGAGCTCTCGTTTAATAATATTAATGATTTGCATAGTGCCTGGGAAATGGTTAAAGAGTTTGACGAACCTAGTGCTGTTGCCGTAAAGCATACCAATCCCTGCGGAGTGGGTTCTGCCGAGACGCTGTCCGAAGCTTATAAGAAAGCTTTCGATTCTGATCCTGTTTCAATTTTTGGAGGGATAGTCGCCTTAAATCAAGAGGTAGATGAGATCACGGCGGAGCTTATGTCCAGAATATTTCTGGAAGTAATTGTGGCTCCCTCTTTTAGCCAGGAAGCGTTAGAAGTGCTGAAGCAAAAGAAGGATATCCGTTTGCTGCAGCTCCCGCTGGAGATGCAGGACAAAATACGAAAAGGATACAACTATAAGAAGGTGAGCGGAGGACTTCTGGTGCAGGAGGACTTAAGAGAATTTTATATCCCCGAGGACTGGAAGTCTGTTACCAGTAGGCAGCCGACCGACCAGGAGCTAAAGGATCTCCTTTTTGCGGTGAAAGTAGTTAAGCACGTTAAATCGAACGCCATTGTTCTGGCCAAAAGAATGCAGACCCTGGGAATCGGTGCGGGACAGATGAACCGTGTGGGTGCAGTAAATATCGCTACAAGCCAGGCCGGAGAAAGTGCCAGAGGGACCGTTATGGCTTCTGATGCCTTCTTTCCTTTCAAGGATGGTGTTGAGCTGGCTGCAGCAGCAGGAGTTACAGCCATAGTCCAGCCGGGAGGTTCCAACCGTGACCGGGAATCCATCGAGATCTGTGAGCAGTATAATATAGCCATGTTATTTACCGGAAAACGCTATTTTAACCATTAAAGTTATAGCTCTGTTTTATGGGAGGGATAACATTGCGCGTCCTGATAGTTGGAGGAGGAGGAAGAGAGCATGCTTTGGCCTGGAAGCTTTCACAGAGTCCCCAGGTGGAAAAGATATTCTGTGCACCAGGCAATGCGGGAATCGCTTCGCTGGCGGAGTGTGTTTCGCTTAAGGGAGACGATATTGAAAAGCTGCAGGCGTTTGCCCGGAAAGAAGAAATACATTTAACTGTAGTAGGTCCTGAGGGACCTCTAATGGAAGGAATTACAGATGTTTTTGTAGAAAACGGGCAACTTGTTTTTGGGCCCAGTGCAGAGGGCGCCCTTTTAGAAGGCAGCAAGGTTTGGGCTAAAGAATTTATGAAAAAATATGGGATTCCAACGGCAGACTTTAACATATTTGAAAAACCTCAAAAAGCTTATAAATATCTTGAAAGGGCTTCATTTCCCCTGGTAGTAAAAGCAGACGGACTTGCTGCGGGAAAGGGCGTTATTGTGGCGGAAGATATTGCCACCGCCCAGAATGCTGTTCAATATATTATGGAAGAGAAAGCCTTCGGTGAAGCCGGAAATAGAATTGTTATAGAAGAATGTCTGCGGGGAGAAGAGGTTTCAGTCTTTGCGATAACTGATGGCAAAACCGTGATACCTTTTACCACAGCGCAGGACCATAAAACCATATTTGAAGGAGATCGGGGCGCAAACACCGGTGGGATGGGTTCCTATTCTCCTGCACCTTCCCTAATTTCAGATCTCATGGAACAAACTATGAAGCAAGTTTTTGTTCCACTGGTAGAAGGGTTGAGAGAGGAAGGGATATATTACCGTGGGGTGATTTATGGTGGGCTGATGGTCACCTCCCAGGGTCTAAAGGTGTTGGAGTTTAACGTTCGTTTCGGGGATCCCGAAGCCCAAGTGTTATTTCCACGCTTGAAAGGAGATCTTCTCCCCCTTTTATACGAGGCCGCCCGAGGCAATCTCACCTCTGTTCCTTCGATCCAGTGGTCTGAAGATAATGCTGTATGTGTGGTGATGGCTTCCAAAGGTTATCCCGATCTTTATGAAACGGGCAAGGAAATAAATGGTCTGGAAAAAACAATGAATATGGATCGGACCGCAGTTTTTCATGCGGGTACTATTGAAAAAGATGGGAAAATTATAACTGCAGGAGGAAGAGTGCTGGGTGTTACGGCATGGGACTCTTCCCTTAAAAAAGCACTATCAAGGGTTTATGAAGCGGTAGACTTAATTGGGTTTGAGGGTTCCTACTTTCGGCGTGATATTGCTCATAGGGCCTTGAAATAATAAGAACAACAGCACGATTATTTGTTGAGTTTCTGGATAGCTCTTCATTTTTTGTCACCTTCTGCATTATGGAAAAATAGCGCAGGTTATGTTTTTTTTGGCTTTTTTTGAGTTATAATACTAGCAGAGGTGATTTTTTAGTGGACAGGCAGGAAGTAGCAAAACGCCTGGAAGACCTCAGGGAGCAGATAAATCGCCATAATTACAACTATCATGTTCTAGATACCCCCCAGATCAGTGATGCTGAATTTGACAGTTTAATGAATGAGCTGCTAGAACTAGAAGCTTTGGTTCCTGACCTGGTCTCTCCTGATTCTCCTTCTCGAAGAGTGGGAGGACCTCCTGTTTCCGCTTTTGGGGAGGTCCGTCACCGAATACCAATGTTAAGTTTGGAAAACATTTTTAGTGAAGAAGAACTGGATAATTTTTACCGCAGACTGCAAAAATTCCTGAAGCTAGAAGAATTGGAATTTGTTGGTGAACCCAAGATAGATGGACTCGCTGTATCCATATATTATGAGAATGGTATTTTTAAACAGGGGGCTACCCGGGGTGATGGTTACACCGGAGAAGATATAACCCATAACCTTTCCACTATCCGCAGCCTTCCCTTGCATTTGAGGGAGAAAGTGAGCGTAGAGGTAAGAGGAGAGGTTTTTATGGCCCGACACGATTTTCAGGAATTAAACCGCAAGAGGGACGAACTAGGCCTGGCTACTTTTGCTAATCCTCGAAATGCCAGCGCTGGATCCCTGAGACAACTGGATCCCAAGATAGCTGCTGAGAGGCCGCTGGATATCTTCGTATATTATCTTCAAGATTTCTCAGGAACGATGGATTTACAAACTCAATGGCAGACACTTGGGCACCTCCAAAAACTGGGCTTCAGGGTTAATCCGCTGGTTTCTCTTCTTCAAGGAAAGGATAAAATTCTGGACTATTATCGCCAGCTGGAGGATGAAAAAGCACAACTACCTTATGAAATTGATGGTGCTGTCCTTAAGGTAAACTCATTTGAGCAGCAACAGCGGCTGGGTTATACCAGCAGGGCTCCTCGTTGGGCTGTAGCTTATAAATTTTCCGCGGAAGAGAAGATAACATACATCAAGGATATAAAGGTAAATGTGGGGAGAACAGGAACCATAACACCTGTTGCAGAGCTGGAGCCTGTTCTTTTGGCTGGTTCAGTTGTGAAAAGAGCCACTTTGCACAATGAAGATATTATTAAGGAAAAGAACGTTTTGATCGGTGATAAAGTAGTTATTCGCAAAGCCGGCGACATCATTCCTGAGATTGTTAAGGTTCTCGTGGATGGAAGGAGCGGGCAAGAACGTATTTTTGAAATGCCTTCTTTTTGCCCTTCCTGTGAAAAGGAGGTTAAGCGGTTCCAGGGGGAGGCTGCTATAAAATGTTTGAATCCGGCCTGTCCTGCTCAATTGGTGGAAAGGATAATCCATTTTGCCTCTCGGAGAGGGCTGGATATAGAAGGCTTGGGAGAATCACTGGCGCTGCAGCTTTTTGAAGCCTCGCTGGTAAGAGATGTAGGAGACTTGTATTATCTGCAAAAAGATGATCTTGTAAAGATGGGGCGCATGGGAGAAAAATCTTCTCAGAACTTGTTGGAGGCGCTGGAAAAAAGTAAAACCAAACCCCTGCACAGGCTAGTTTATGCTTTGGGGATTCGTTTTGTGGGTGAACGAACTTCTCGTATCTTATCCGACCATTTCCGTAGTTTGGACAAGATAGCATCTTGCAGCACGGAAGAACTTTTAACGTTGGAAGAAGTAGGTCCTAAGATAGCGGCTTCGATACGGGATTTTTTTGCACAGCGGGAAACGGGAATTATTTTAGATAAACTTAAAAGAAGCGGGGTTAACTTTGGAGATGAAGGAAGGTATGAAAATGGAAGTGCCACCCAATTTAAAGGTAAATCATTTGTACTCACCGGTTCTTTAGAGAGATATACTCGCCAGGAAGCGCAGGAAATAATTGAGGCCAGGGGGGGGAAGGTCATAAGTAGTGTTAGCCCAAAAACGGATTATCTATTAACAGGTAAAAGCCCGGGTTCCAAACTAAAAAAAGCTCAGGAACTAGGCATAACTGTGATAGAGGAAGAATATTTTCACAATATGGTTAGTAGCTAGTTGAGCATAGGCGGGAAAATTTAGTACAGCTATTTGATGGGTTTGTTAAAAATATCAGGAGAGATTCCCAGAAAATTTTAATGCCTTGGATGGTCTTTTACAAGTTTAATTGCCTTAGTGATTGCTCCCACAACATCCACATATTTTTGCACTTCCATTAAATCAGCTTTTGCATAGGAAGCACCTTTCGGAGTTACAATGTACCGGGGCGGGAGGTTGTTTAGGGCTATAGCAGCCACATCCAGGCGACATTGTTCACAGTTACACATCTTTTGTTTATCCATTAATTCTTCTACTACTTGTTCTACTGTATCTTCCATTAGATTTTGCAAGACAGGCATAAATATCATCCTCCTTAATACATTTTTTAATCTTTATGGTTCTATTCTACAGCGGCTTCTGCTTTCCTGCTACTTTATCTATGGAGGTAAAAAATGAGCGTTAGTAAAAAAGAAGTTGAATACGTAGCATCGCTGGCCAGAATCACTCTTTCAGAGGAAGAAAAAGAAATATATACAGGGCAATTTAATACGATACTGGATTATATTCATATAATTAATAAGTTAGACCTGGAAGAAGTAGAGCCTACCACTCACGTTCTTCCGATCAACAATATTTTCAGGCCGGACGTGGCAAAAACCGGTGCCAGAAATCTGGTTGAAAAAGTCTTTGAAGAAGCTCCGGAAAAAGAGAAAGACTTTTTTCGGGTTCCTTCTATAATTGAATAATCTTTTCCCTGTGGAGGGATGCTGCTTGGAGCTATACGAATTGACAGCATATCAGGCTGCGGAAGCTATCGAAAAAAAAGAAGTGACCGCCCTTGATTTAACCGAATCAATTTACAAAAGAATTGCAGAAGTGGAAGATAAAATAAAGGGCTTTATTAATATAAGGGAACTAGAAGAAGTGTTAAGTGAAGCTGCTATAGCACAGGATCTTCTGGAAAATGGGCATAATTTATCACCACTTTGTGGAATCCCCATGACTTTAAAAGACAACATATGCACTTTAAATCTTCCAACCACGTGTGGGTCAAGGATGTTACAAGACTATCATCCTCCTTATGATGCTCATGTAGCTGAGAAACTAAAAGAGGCAGGCACAATCCTGATCGGTAAGTCAAACATGGATGAATTTGCCATGGGTTCTTCTACGGAAAACTCTTCTTTTTATCCTACACGTAATCCTTGGGACCTGCGTTATGTTCCCGGCGGTTCCAGCGGGGGATCAGCTGCCCTGGTTGCAGCGCGGGAGACATTTTTTGCCCTGGGTTCAGATACTGGTGGCTCGGTACGCCAGCCGGCTTCATTATGTGGAGTTGTAGGTTTTAAGCCTACATACGGTTTGGTTTCCAGGTATGGACTGATAGCATTTGCTTCTTCTCTGGACCAGATTGGCACTTTTACCAGGGATATAAGGGATTGCGCGCTCGTACTGGATATAATTGCCGGTCATGACTCTAAAGACTCTACCTCTGTGTCTCGAAAAAAGGAAAATTATAGCAACAATTTAGAAGGTGGGACTTCCAGTATCAGGGTGGGTATGCCCCGGGAATGTTTTGGAGAAGGGGTTGAGGAAGGTGTAAAAAACGCTGTTCAGGAGAGCATGGAAAAATGCCAGCAGGTAGGTGCTGTCATAGAAGAGATCTCCTTCCCCCACAATGAGTATGCTTTACCTGCTTACTATCTGGTATCTACTGCGGAAGCTTCTTCTAATTTGGCTCGCTATAATGGGGTCCAGTATGGTTTTCGCTCTCCAAAAGCAGAAAATCTGCTAGAACTTTATAAAAAATCCAGAAAAGAAGGGTTCGGTTCAGAAGTTAAACGGCGTATAATGCTGGGCACTTATTCTTTGAGTTCCGGCTATTACGATGCTTACTATCTTAAGGCTCTCAAGGTCCGCTCTATAATCAGGAAAGATTTTGAAAGTATTTTTAAAAACTATGATTTTGTCGTAATGCCTACCTCGCCATCTGTAGCTTTTGCCCTTGGCGAAAAGGTGGACGATCCCTTAACCATGTACCTGAACGATATTTTCACAGTGCCGGCTAATCTGGCAGGGCTTCCGGCGATTTCTATCCCCTGTGGGTTTTCCAAGGGGCTACCAGTAGGTCTTCAAATTGTGGGACGTCCTTTTGATGAAAAGAGGCTGCTGCAATTCAGTTTTAAACTGGAAAGCCTTCTTAAAGTAAAAGATATTAAAGCAGAGATAGCGGGGGAGGGCTAAAGAAATGTTTTTTGATTATGAAATTATTATTGGCCTGGAGGTTCATGTAGAGCTTCAGACCCAGAGTAAAATGTTCTGCTGCTGTCCCAACAGGTTCGGGGAAAGACCCAATACAAATGTGTGTCCGGTCTGCTTGGGGTTGCCCGGTTCATTGCCCGTTTTTAACGAAAGAGCTTTGGAACTGGGTGCCAGGGCTGCCATGGCTTTAAACTGCCAGGTGGCATCTTATAGCAAGTTTGATCGTAAAAATTATTTCTATCCCGATCTTCCCAAGGCTTATCAAATATCTCAGCACGATTTTCCCTTGGCGAGAGACGGTTTTCTAGATTTGATGAAAGATGGTCAGGTAATTCGCCGGGTAAATGTTGAAAGATTACACCTGGAGGAAGATGCAGGCAAATTACTGCACGATAATGAGGAAGCTTGCTCATATGTTGACTTTAATCGCTGTGGAGTACCATTGATGGAAATCGTGACTGCTCCCGATATGCGCTCCCCGCAAGAGGCGCAGATGTTCTTAGAAACCCTGAAAAAGATATTGCTCTATACTGCTGTTTCTGACTGCAAGATGGAAGAGGGCAGTTTGCGCTGTGATGCTAACATTTCTCTCCGCCAACATGGGGAACTGCGTTTAGGTAAAAAAGTAGAGATAAAAAACATGAACTCATTCCGCTCCGTCTTTAAAGGGTTAGAATATGAAAAAAATCGCCAGGCTGCAATATTGCAAAGTAAGGGACTCATTTTTCAGGAAACCAGGCGGTGGGACGAGGGACGGGGCAAGACCTTTGAGATGCGCGGAAAGGAGCAGGAACATGATTATCGCTATTTTCCCGAGCCCGATCTAACTCCTCTTGTCATAGAGGAGTCTATGTTGGATAGAATCAAGAGCCAATTACCTGAACTACCGGTGCAGCGTGCCCAGCGCTTCACAAAAGAACTGGAACTTACACCTTACCAGGCTGAGGTTCTTACTTCATCCCAGGGTTTGGCAAATTTCTTTGAAGAGACTTTAAAATATTTCCCCGATCCTCAAATTACATGTAACTGGCTTTTGGGTGAAATTTTAAGGCTCTTAAACGAAGCGAAAAAAGAGATAGAAGAAATTTCGTTTATGCCACATGAATTAGCCGAGCTATTAGATGTATTAAAAAAAGGAGATATAAGCGGTAGAACTGCCAAAGAAGTTCTTGAGGAGTCATTTAAATACGGTAGTAATCCTCGCCAAATTATCCAAGAAAAAGGGCTGGTGCAGATAAGCGACGAAGGAGAGCTGTTGAAAGCCATTAGTTCGGTTATCCACAAAAATCCCAGTGCAGTAAATGATTACAAAGAAGGTAATACAAAAGCGCTAACCTTTTTGGTGGGTATGGTTATGAAGCAAACAAAAGGACGGGCCAACCCTAAACTAGTAACAAAACTTTTAAGACAAGAGCTTGCAAAAGAAGAGTAATGATGCGCTTGGAAACGGAATACTACGTTAAGGACTGTTGTAGATAACAGTCTTTTTTTTATCATATCAGGGTAGAACATATAGTACACTTTATTGAGTCTGTACTCTTGCTAATTGTGCAAATTGTACGTAAGATCTACTATTTTCTATTCCTCCGAGCAGGAATATTGCTCTCTCGAATATAATACTTAAAATAAAATAAGAAAAAAAGAATGAAAAATGAAGTCAAATAAGAGATATCCTCAAGGAGTGTAACCATGAGGGAGATAAATGTCAATCTAATTAGCGATGTGTTGACAGAGATGTGCCAAGAAGCCAATTATTATTTAAGTGATGATGTAACGCGAGCTTTTCAAAAGGGATTTGAGAAAGAGGAATCCCCCGTGGGCAGAGAAATATTCAAGCAATTGTTAGAAAACGCGCGAATTGCTCGAGAAGAAAAGGTTCCCATGTGTCAGGATACCGGAACTGCAGTATTATTTGTTGAATTAGGTCAAGAGGTGCTGCTGGTAGGGGGAGATTTTAAAGAGGCTGTAAACGAAGGTGTGCGGCGGGGTTATAAAGAAGGTTTCCTGCGTAAATCTATCGTTAACGATCCCCTTGAAAGGACGAATACCGGCGATAATACTCCGGCCATAATTCACCTGGACCTGGTGCCAGGCGATCAAATAAAACTGATCCTGGCTTCCAAAGGCGGCGGAAGTGAAAATATGAGCTCCTTAAAAATGCTGACCCCTGCCCAAGGTGCAAAGGGAATGGTGGACTTTGTAGTGGAAACAGTAAGCCGTGCTGGATCTAGCCCCTGTCCTCCTATCGTTGTAGGGGTTGGTTTTGGCGGTTCTTTCGAAAAGGTGGCTTACTTGGCTAAAAAAGCGCTAATGCGTCCTTTGGACGTGACTAATCCCGATTCATTTTACGCTGCCCTGGAGCAGGAAATACTAGAAAAAATTAACAAAACCGGCATTGGTCCCGAGGGATTCGGAGGAAGATATACTGCTTTGGCGGTGCATATCGAGGTGTTTCCTTGCCATATTGCCAGCATGCCTGTAGCAGTAAACATAAACTGCCACGCCAACCGACATGTGGAAAAAATTTTATGAGACATATTTACCTATTTGCAAATGCCGATGAGGTTTCGGCGGCTACTTGCTTGAAGCGACTCATAGTATCATAATAAGAAGGAGAAAAAATGGAACAAAAAACAATCACTCCTCCCCTTACTAACAAAGATGTGATGGGCCTTAAGGCCGGAGATAACGTCCTTATTAGTGGTGAGATATATACCGCCAGGGACGCAGCTCATAAAAAACTTATAGAACTGCTTGAAAAAGGTGAGCCGTGGCCGGTTGATTTTAAAGGACAGGTTATTTACTACGTGGGTCCCACCCCCACCAAGCCCGGACTGGTAATCGGTTCCGCGGGACCGACTACCAGTGGCCGCATGGATGCCTACACGCCTGAAATGATTAAAATGGGTGTAAAAGCGGTTATCGGCAAGGGTTCCCGAAACCAGGAGACCCGAAAGGCTTTCCAAGACTATAAAGGTGTCTACCTGGCTGCCACTGGAGGTGCCGGTGCACTCCTGGCAAAAACGATCAAAGAAGCCGAAGTAGTAGCCTACCCTGAGTTAGGCCCGGAAGCCATACGGCGCCTTGTAGTAGAGGATTTTCCAGCCACAGTCATTAACGATGCTTATGGAAACGACCTCTACGAGGAAGGACGTCTCCGTTACGCTCGGGGATAATTGCTGAAAGGAGCTGGAAATTTTGGATATAGAAGAGCTGTTGGCCAAGGCCAAAAAACCTGCCGAAGATGCTATGAAGCTGCATCCCTTTTATCGGGGAAAAGTGGAAGTTTCGCTAAAAGCTGCTGTCCGTGATTATAATGACTTTGCTATCTGGTACACCCCTGGGGTCGCTGCTCCCTGTCGTGCCATTCATGAGGACAAGAAAGAGGTTTACAAACATACCAACAAGGCTAACTTTGTGGCTGTGGTTTCCGATGGTACCAGGGTTCTGGGCCTTGGAGATATCGGTCCGGAGGCGTCGCTTCCGGTCATGGAAGGGAAGGCCCTTCTTTTTAAGTACTTGGGTGGGGTGGATGCCTTTCCCATCTGTTTGGATACCAAAGATCCTGACGAATTGATTAATGTAGTTAAGCTTATACAGCCTACTTTTGGAGGGATTAACCTGGAGGATATTTCTAATCCCAAATGTTTTTACATCCTGGACCGCTTACGAGAAGAATGCCATATCCCGGTCTGGCATGATGATCAGCAGGGAACCGCTTGTGTTACTTTGGCCGGTCTCATCAACGCCCTGAAAATTGTAGGTAAAGATATGCTAAAAGTGAAAATCGCCCTGATTGGTGCAGGCGCTGCCAACATAGCCACCATCAGATTGCTCCTGGCTGCAAACGTGCCGTCGGAAAACATTATCATGTGCGACAGCGACGGAATTCTGCATAAAGAACGTAGTGATATTACCGAAGAACACCGGGATAAACTGCATTTTTGCCAGGTCACCAATGCTGAGGGGCGCCGAGGGGGGATACCCGAGGCCATGGAAGGCGTAGATGTGGTTATTGCTCTTTCCAAGCCGGGTCCTGATACCATCAAGAAAAAATGGGTAGAAGCCATGGCTGAAGATGCAGTAGTTTTTGCCTGTGCCAATCCTATACCAGAAATATGGCCTTGGGAAGCCAAGGAAGCTGGTGCAGCCGTGGTCTCTACCGGGCGTTCAGACTTCCCCAACCAGGTCAATAATTCCCTGGGTTTCCCGGCTATTTTCCGTGGGGTATTAGATGTGCAGGCAAGTACTATCACTGACACCATGTGCCTGGCCGCGGCAGAAGAGCTGGCCCTGTGTGCCGCCGAAAATGGGTTGAATCCTGAAGAGATCCTGCCTACCATGGACAACTGGCAGGTATTTCCCAGGGTGGCTACCGCTACTGCCATGCAGGGTATCAAAGAGGGCTTGGCCCGTTATGAGTTAGAAAAAGAAGAGATCTTTAAGATTGCCACAGAGACCATCAAGAGAGCCCAGGACCAGACCAAGTTCCTCATGGAAAAAGGGATTGTAGCACAGCCACCGGAATAGAATACTATAGAATTTGTTGACTATCATCATTCTTATGTTGTTTTTATAAAACGGGACACAGCGGAAAAATTGGACCTGCTCCGCTGTCCCGTCTTACAAGAAAGGAAGTTTGAAGAATGGAAAATGAAACTGGCGGATCCTTGCCAGGCGAGGGTAAGATGGAGAGAGTTATTGAACCAGCGGAACAATTTAAAAATAATGCGGTGCTTAACGATGAGCGTCTATATAATTTTGCATGGGATGATAGTCTGAAGTATTGGGAACAGATGGCTGGAGAGCTAGAATGGTACAAAAAATGGGACAAGGTTCTTGATACAGAAAATGCTCCCTATTTCCGTTGGTTTGACGGAGGCAGACTGAATGTTAGCTATAACTGCCTGGACCGGCATGTTAATTCTCCCCGACGCAATAAAGCGGCGCTAATTTTTGAATCTGAAAAAGGCGACAGCACCACCCTTACTTATTATCAACTTTTTAGAAAAGTAAATTTGTTTGCCAACGTTTTGAAAAGGCTTAAAATAGGAAAGGGGTCTCGGGTGGTAATTTATATGCCCATGATTCCAGAGGCTGTTATCGCAATGCTTGCATGTGTCCGTGTCGGAGCTGTTCACAGTGTTGTTTTTTCTGGTTTCAGTGCAGGTGCCTTGGAAACACGTTTAAATGATCTCCAGGCAAGCCTGCTTATAACAGTAGACGAAGCCTACAGAAAAGGGAAATATATTCCTCTTATGGAAAATGCTCGTTCCGCTTTTGACAGTTGTGAATGCGTGGAGAGAATAATGTTATTAAAAAGAGGTTCCAGAGAGTTAGAGCTTAATAAAAAACGTGAGCTTTGGTATCACGAACTGGAAAGAGAGGTTCATCTATATTGCCAACCCGAAGAGATGGAGGCAGAAGATCCTCTTTTTATTCTTTACAGCAGCGGAACAACAGGAAAGCCTAAAGGCATACTACATACTTCAGGTGGCTACTTGGTAGGGGTTTATACCACTTTTAAATATGTATTTGACTGTCGTGAGGAAGATATTTTTTGGAGCACTTCTGATATTGGCTGGATTACTGGCCAGAGCTATATTGTCTACGGCCCACTTGCCAATGGGGCTACTTCTTTGCTCTTTGAAGGAACCCCTGATTATCCTCAAAAAGATCGCTTCTGGCAGATTATTGAAAAACACGGTGTTACCATTTTTTATACAGCCCCCACAGCTATAAGCACTTTTATGCGTTGGGGTAAAGAATGGGTAGAGAAGCGAGACCTTTCAACTTTGAGGCTGTTAGGAACAGTAGGTGAGCCTATTAAGCCCGTGGCCTGGTACTGGTACTACCGCAATATTGGAAAGGAAAGTTGTCCTATTGTGGATACCTGGTGGCAGACAGAAACGGGCATGATTATGATATCGACGCTTCCCGGAGTAGATAAAATGAAGCCTGGTTCAGCAGGACGTGCCTTTCCTGGCATTCAGGTAGAAGTAGTAGATGAGGATGGAACAGCCATGCCCGCGGGAGAAGACGGCTACCTGGTAATTCCTGTTCCCTGGCCTGCTATGTTGAGAAACCTTTTTTATGATCCGGAAAGGTATGAGTCCACATATTGGCAAAAGTTCCCAGGTATGTTTTTTACGGGGGACGGTGCTCGTAAGGATGATGATGGTTACATCCGGATATCGGGAAGGGTAGACGATGTAATCAATGTATCTGGACATAGGCTGGGGACAGCTGAAATTGAGGGGGACCTGGTGGAGCACCAAGCAGTAGCCGAGGCTGCCGCAATCGGAAAAGGCCACGAAATAAAGGGACAAGCTGTCTCTGCTTTTGTTACTTTGAAAGAAGGTTTTGAGGGGTCGGAAGAACTGGCCGAGGAATTAAAAAAACACATTGTTCATAAAATAGGACCTATTGCCCGACCTGATGATATTTTTTTCGCTATCGAGCTGCCTAAGACCAGGAGCGGTAAAATTATGCGCCGACTGCTGCGCGATATTGCTGAAGGGAGAGCGTTAGGAGATACTAGCACTCTTATTAACCCGGAAGAAGTGGAAGGCCTCAAGGAGTATTATGCTGAAGAAGATCAGGGGAAAGGGGAAAAGCACAAAAAGTAATAGGCGATGAAAAAATATGATAATGAAATTCACGTAAAAAAAATACTGAAACTTTTAGAAAAGGAATACCCCGGTGCGGAAACTTCCCTAAACTACCAGACGCCTTTTCAGCTGTTGGTGGCGGCAATCCTTTCCGCTCAGACCACTGATAAGCAAGTAAACAAGATCACCACTTCTTTGTTTAAGGAAATTAGAGGCCCGAGAGAAATTCTTTCCTTGGGTTTTTCCTCACTGGAAGAAAAACTGAAGGGAGCAGGGCTTTTTCATCAAAAAAGCCGCCAGATCAGGGAGACCAGCCGCCTGCTTTGCGAAAAGCATGGTGGAGAGGTTCCGAAAACCAGGGATGAACTTATGGTATTGCCCGGAGTAGGCCGTAAGACAGCCAATGTAGTTCTTAGCACGGCTTTTAGTATACCTACCCTGGCGGTAGATACCCATGTAAGCCGTGTCTCCAGACGATTGGGTTTAACTAAAGGGAAAACACCTTTGGAGATAGAAGAAGATCTTTGTCACTTGATTCCCATTTCTAAATGGTCATCTACCCACCACAGGCTTATAAAACACGGTCGACAGGTCTGTCGTGCTCGAAATCCTTTTTGTGAGCAATGTTTATTGCAGTCTCATTGCCGTTACTATTTGGAGGAAAGTAAACCGATATAAGTAGTATCCTATCATTTTTAAAAAACGAGGAGGTTAAGGGATGGGTTTGGAAAGCAGCAGGTTGGATCCAGAAAGACTTTTCAAGAAATGTGATAAAGATCTATTTGAATTTGAGACGACTGAAAATATTCCTCCTCTCGAGGGTATTATCGGCCAGGAGCGAGCAGTTAGAGCAATGGATTTCGGCTTAAAAATAAACCGCCACGGCTATAATATCTTCATGACCGGTCTTACCGGAACCGGAAAGATTAGCTATGC